>NZ_ANBC01000509.1 GCF_000341125.1 Nocardiopsis lucentensis DSM 44048
CTGTTCGGACCGACCGCGCCGCTGCCCGCCCTCGGCCGCGCCCTGCTCGGTCGGGGCGGGGGCGGCCCGGCCGTCGTCGAGGCCGCGGGCGGCCGCGCGCTGCTGTCGAGGGGGAACGCCCGGGTGGAGGTCCCCGACGACCCGCACCAGGACGCCCCCGGGTGGCACGCGCTGCGCCGGATGTCAGCCGAACACGCCGGACGGCGCCTCGACCTGCTCCTGGACGACCAGGACCCCGACCGGCTCCCCCCCCCC
>NZ_ANBC01000510.1 GCF_000341125.1 Nocardiopsis lucentensis DSM 44048
GCGCGAGGCGTGGGAACTCCTGGTCACCGACCACTGGACCATCGCCGAGGAGGTCGCCGACACCGTCGTCGCGCTCACCCCCATGATCGCGCCCGGCGGGGCGCACACGAGCGCGACCGCCCGGCACGCCTTCGGCGCCCTGGGGCTGTCCGGCCCACCCGGCCCCGTGTGGTTCGCGCTCACCTTCGCGCACGAGGTGCAGCACGCCAAACTCATGGCTCTGCTCGACCTGGTCCCGCTCACCCTCCCGGACGACGGGAGCACGCATTACGCGCCCTGGCGCCCGGACCCCAGGCCCGTGTCCGGGCTCCTCCAGGGGGTGTACGCCCACCTGGGGGTGGCCGGGTTCTGGCGCCGCCACCGCCTGGTGGCCCGGGGAGAGGAGGCCCGGCGCGCCCACGCCGACTTCGCGCACTGGCGCTCCGCCGCCCACGGGGCCGCGCGTACGGTGGCCGGGTCCGGGAGGCTCACCCCCGACGGAGCACGGTTCCTCGCGGCGACCGAGCGGACACTCGCCTCCTGGCTGGAGGAGGAGGTGCCCGACGGGACCGCCGAGGCGGCC
>NZ_ANBC01000511.1 GCF_000341125.1 Nocardiopsis lucentensis DSM 44048
GCGGCGGGGCGCCCCGGGCCCGGCGTCCGGCCGGGCTGACCGGACCGGGGGACGGAGCGGGTGGTTCACGCCCCTCGGGCTTCGGCGCCGCCCCACATCGCCCGTGGCGGCGGACGGTCACAGCAGCGGCGGGTCGAAGTCGGTGATCATCCGGCTGCCCCGCCGCACGGCCGCCGTGAGGTGGTGCTCCCGGCCCTGCGTTCGCACGAGCGCCGTGTGCGTGGTCTCCGCCAGGGCGTCGGCCTCCTCCGAAACGCCCTCCTCCCGCAGGTCGAGCGCCAGGTTGGCCGCGCACGCCAGCGTGTTGTGGTGGTCGTCGCCCAGCAGGGAGCGCAGCCGGCGCAGGGTGCCCCGGCCCAGGCGCACCGCGTTCTTGGTCTCGCCCAGCGCCGACAGGTCGCTGGCCAGGTTGATCGCCACCCCCAACGAGTAGTGGTGGTCGCGGCCCAGCTTGCCGTCCAGGGCGGCGAGCGCCGACTCGTTCATCGACCGCGCCCGCGACGCGTCGCCCAGCAGCCGGTACAGCAGGGCGACGTTGCTCGTGCACCCGTGGTTGTAGGGGTGCTCGGGGCCGTACGCCCGCACGTATCGCAGGTCGGTGTCCTCACCCAGCTCCAGCGCACCCGTCAGCTCCCCGGTCATCCGCCAGATGTTGGTCAGGCACATGGCCGCGGCCAGGGTCTCGGGGTGGTCGATCCCGTACAGCCGCAGGTACCGCGAGTGCACGTCCAGCGCCAGTTCGAGCGCCTCCTCGAACTCACCGGACATGCGGCGGGCGATCGCCAGGTCCATCTGGGTGCGCAGCGTCCTCGGGTGCTCGACCCCCAGCTGCTCACGCCCGTAGGACAGCGCGTCCTCACCCAGGTCGCAGGCCTCGGTGAAGTCCCCCGCCAGGCGCACCGACAGGGCCAGACCGTGCCAGAACGACAGCAGGACCGGCGAACCGGGGGCGGCGCTGCGCCGCTTGTACAGCATGTACGCGCGCTCGTGCCTTGCCTGGGCGCCGGTGAAGTCACTGGTCAGCGCGTAGTCGATACCGAGGTTGTGCAGCGCGCGCAGGGTGGCGGACTCGTTGGGGCCCAGGGTCTCCTCGTGCAGCCGCAGAGTCTCCTCGTCGTGCTCCCGGGCCTGCCAGAAGTCCCCGCGCGCCCGGTAGTCGGCCCCCAGCCCCGACAGCACGTTCAGGGTCTCGCTGTGGGTGCGGCCCAGGGTCCGGCGCACCTTCGGCAGGATGGCGCGGTTGAGGTCGTGGGCCTCCTGGTAGCGGCCCAGGTCGCGCAGCCGGTTGGCGTACAGGCGCTGGGCCTCCAGGACGTGGGGGTCCTCGTCTCCGGAGTCGGCCACCCACTGGTCGATGAACGCGCGCGCGTAGCGGCTGGCGGTCTCGTAGTTGCCGACCACGAACAGGAAGCTGAGCATGCTCAGCGCGAACCTGCGCACCTCGGGGCGGGTGCTCTCCGCCACCCGGGAGGGTCCCACGTGCGGCAGCAGCTCCTGGTAGCGGGCCTGGGCGGCGGGGTCGGTCCGGCTCTCCGGCGCGGACGCGCTGAGCAGGGACCACACCTCGGCGCGGATCGAGTCCCGCATCGCGGGATCGAGCTCCTCGCGCAGCAGGGCCTGGATGAGCCGGTGCACCTGGACGGTGCGGTTGGCGTTGTCCAGCCGCACCAGCGCGTACCGCCCCAGCTGGCCGATCGCCCGGCTCAGGCGGATGGGGTCGGCCATCAGCTCCGCCAGCTCGGGGCGGATCTCCCCGCCCTCCACCGGGAAGAACAGGTCGCGCGGGATGGGGTCGGGGCCGAAGAACGCGCAGCAGCGCAGCAGCTCCATGGCCTCGGGCAGGTTCTCCTGGAGTTTGGCCACCGACAGCTGCCAGGCGGCGGTCATCGGCTCCGGGTACTCGGGGGGCTTGCCCTCGCGCAGGAGGGAGCCGGTGCGCTCGGAGAGCAGCCGCATGTACTCGCGCGCCGACATCCCGGTCTCGGACTGCAGCGCCCCGGCCTGCTCCAGCGCCAGGGGGAGGTGGCCGAGCGCCTCCGCCAGCTCGACCGCGTCCTCGATACTGATCCCCCGGGGGATGCGCCGCTTGAGGAACTCCACGCTCTCGTGCGAGGGAAAGACGTTGACCGACACGGTCCGGGCCACCGCCTCCCAGCGGTGGTTGCGGGTGGTGACCAGCACGTGGCCGGGCCCCTGCGGGATGACGTCGGTGAGGTCTTCGGGCTCGTCGGCGTTGTCGAAGATCAGCAGCCACCGCGCGTACGGCTCGCCCCGGCGCAGCGCGTCGAGGACCCCGTTGGCCGCGTCCTCCACACCGGTCAGGCCGGGGCCGGGCAGGTCCAGGTGCGGGGCCAGGTGGGCCAGCGCCGAGCGGACGAGCCCGGGCTGGTCGGCCATGATCCACCACACCAGGTCGTACTCCTCCCGGTAGCGGTGGGCGTACTCCACCGCCATGAGCGTCTTACCGACGCCTCCGTAGCCCTGGAGGGTGTGCGGTACGACCGCGGTCACCCGGCCGCGCAGCCCGTCGTACAGGCTCTGGAGCTGTTCGGCGCGACCGGTGAAGTTCTTGTTCTGCGGTGGGACCCTCCCCCAGACCTTGGGGAAGCGTGGGGAGTTGGGCCTGGAAGCGCTCACGCGATGTCCTCCGGTTTCACATCGTCCCCACCAGGCATTCTGGATTGGTTTCGGAAGATTCCTGGTGTTGAGTCGAGGATTTCGGTCAGCGGGGTGTGGGAACTGCGAATACGAACTCAGCGTAGGCGAAGATGTTAGGGAAGGACAGGCCGGTGGTAGAAACTCCATGGGACAACCGAAAAAACGGTAAAGGAGGGCGGCTGCCGCGTCAACGCAACCGTTCTCTCCTTTCTCTCTGGTCGGAAGGACATGATCGATGCCACACGAGCACGTCCCCGGGGCGGCCGCCCTGGTGGAGGCGGACGGCCTGACCCTGCGTGACCTCGACGGGTACGGGGACAGCGCGATCGTGCGGGCGCTGCGGTCGGTCCTGGAACCCGGATCGGCCGCCTCGGAGGCGATCGCCGCGTTCACGAGCGATCCGGACGAGGACGGCTAGGCGGTGTTTCTCGGGTCCTTCGCCGCGCTTCGGACCGCCCGTCGCCCTCCACCACCCTCAACCGACGCCTACGGCGCGGCCCCCTCCACAAGAACCCCGCCGACGCCCGAACCACACCCCCTCAGGGGGCCGTTGCGAGAAACACGCCCCAGGCCGTGTCCGTCCCGGGGCCGCCGCTTCGTCCGGGTCCGGACGCCCAGGCGGCCGGGGACGCCTCATCCTCGGGGATGCGTCCGCTTCCGGACCAAGAGCCCCTTCGCGACCATTCCCCACACGTGTTGCCGTGGGGGTCGCGGATCCGGAAAAGGCGCCGGACAATGACGTCCCCGGGGTGAAATCGGAACCCCTCGGGCGCACCGGTGACACCACCGGTCCGCGGGGCCACCGAACCGTTCTCCACGCTTCGGAGATGATTTCATGTCACGAAACTTCGTCGGTCGGGCGCACCGCACGGGACCATTCGTCGGCGCGCGGCCCTTCGGCGCCCGTGACCGCCACCTGTTCCACGGCCGGACGGCGACGGTGAACACCCTCGTCGATGCGTGGAGCGGAACGCGCCTGACCCTTCTGCACGGGGACGCCGGTGTCGGGAAGACCTCCCTCCTGCGCGCGGGGGCCGTCCCCGCCCTCACCGACCGGGGCGCCCGCGTCCTGCCGGTGGGGCACCTGCTCCTCGACCCGGCCTTCCCCAGCGCCGTCCTTCCCGAACAGAACCCCTTCACCCGCGCCCTCCTCGCCTCCTGGAACCCGGGCGAGTTCCCCACCCACGGGCCGGGCACCTCCACCACCGACTTCCTGCGCGACCATGAGCGCACCGACCGCTACGGCCGCCAGCGGCCCCTCTTCGCGGCCCTCGACCAGACCGAACCCCTGCTGCGCGCACCGGACGGCCCCGGACCGCACCGCGCCGCGCTCGTCGACGAACTCCTCGTCGCGCTGGACGAGCACCCCGGGCTGCACCTCCTCCTCACCGTCCGCACCGAGCACCTGGCCGACCTGCGCCGGATGATCGCCGCGCACGGGACCGACCACACCGAGGTGCGCGTCGGAGCGCTGCCCCCCGACTCCGCCGTCCACGCCACCGCCCGCGCCCTCGACACGGCCGGCGTCCGGCGCCCCCTGCCCGTCGCCGAGCGCCTCGTCGAGGAGGTGCGGACCGTCCCCGGCCCGCCCGCCCGGGGCGCCGACACCGCCGCCCTCACCGAGACCGTCGACCCCGCCCTGCTCCAGACCGTCGGCGCGCTCCTGTACGCCGAGGGCTCCGACGCCTTCGCCGCCGACGACGTCGACCACGCCCTCGCCGTCCACCTGAGCCTCGTCCTGGAGGAAGTCGCCGCGGAGCACCTCGTGCCCCGGGACCTGCCCCACGCCTGGCTGCGCCGCGCCGCCGCCGCGGGCGGGCCGGGCGCCCCGCCCCCCGCCGCGGACGGTGTCCGCGACCCCGACCTCACCTGGGGCCTGGTCCACACACTCCAGGACCGCCACCTGGTCGCCCCCGGGGCCGACGGGACCGGCTACCGCCTGCGCCACCCGCGCCTGGCCCGCCCCCTCGCGGACCTGGCGGCCCATCCCCGCATCGAGGCCACCCCGGAACCGTGGACGATCGCCGACCGCGTCGTCGTCGCCCGTCGGGCCCACACCCGGGGTGAGCCCGACCTGGCGGGGGAGCACGCGAGGCGGGCGCTGCGGGCGACCCCGCCGCCTCGACCCCGCGAGCGCGCCCTGCTCACCTCGCTCCTGGGCGACCTCGCCTTCGAACGCGGGGACCCCGCCGTCGCCGCCGCCTACTACGCCGAGGCGGCGGAGCTGCTGGAAGCGGGCGGGGACGGCACCGGTGTGGCGCGGCTGCTCGTCGCCCAGTCGAGCAGCCGCCTCCAGGCGGGACAGCGCGCGGCGGCGCTCGACGGCCTGCGCGCGGCCGCGGGGCGCGTGCACGGGGACCCGAGCCTGCGCACCGGCATCGGCCAGGCCCTGTGGCGCGTCGGGCAGAGCCAGTCCGCCCTCGACGTCCTCGACTCCGTCCTCGTCGGCGACCGGTCGGCCAGCGAGGCCCGGCGCACCCGGAACCGGATCCGCGCCGAGCTGACCTCCGCCCGAGGGCTGACCCCACGCGGGAGCTGGTGACCCGACCGGATGGACACCACCGTGCTGGTCGCCCTCATCACCGGCGCCGTCACAGCCCTGAGCACACTCGGCGCCACCGCCCTGGCCGCCTACCGGGCCGCGCGCACGGAGCGCTGGCGGGCGGAGCACGCCCTGGAGGTGGAGCGGACACGGCACCTGTTCGACCGGGAGCGCCGCCGCGACCAGGAGCTGCGGTCGCGCTTCGACGACGCGCGCAGGGCGGTGCTCCGCCTCGGCATGTCGGTCCGGGTGGTCACGCACATCCGCGCCGAGGGCCCGCCCCGGCCCGGCGACGAGGAACTGGGCGACCTGCTGCGGCAGGCCCGCGCGGACAGCCTGGACGCGGTCGTGGCGGTCGAGCGCCTGCGGGGCGTCCTCCCTGAGGGGCGGCGCGGCCCGGTCGACGAGCTGCGCGACGCCACCGACCGGGCCTTCAACCACGTCCAGGCGAGGACGGGCCAGGTCGGTGACGCCCTTCGGATCCAAAAGGCGCTGGACGCGGGCCTGCGGACGGTCGGGGAGTCGCTGTTCCCGGTGGGGGAGAGGGGCGCGGCGCGGGCGGATCCGACCCGGCGGCCCGAACCAGGGTGAGGACCAGGGCGCACAGGCAGAGCAGCGCTGTGACCGACACGGCGGTGGTCCGCACACCCACCGCCTCCAGCAGGTGGCCCCCGCACAGCACACCGAGGGGGAGCGCCGAGCTGGTGGCCAGACGGACGGTTCCGGTGACCCGGCCCAGGAGCTCGGGCGGCACGCGCGTGGTGTGGTAGGTGGTCACGGTGACGTTCATGTGCGCGCCGACGAACCCGATCCCGCCCCAGGCCAGCGGGAGCACGGCCGCCAGCCATCCGGTGTCCGGCCGCCCGGCCAGGGCCAGGGGCACGGTGACCGCCACCCACGCCCACAGGCACAGGACGACCATGGTGGTGTGGTGCAGGCGCCGGACGAGGGCCGTGGCGGTGAGGGAACCGAGCAGCCCCCCGGCGCCGGTCGCGGCGAGCACCGCCCCGAGCAGGAAGGCGGAGAGCCCGTGTTCGGTGGCCAGGACGACGATGACCAGCCACACCGTCTGGAACAGAGCGTTCGTCGCCGCGCACACCGCTGTGGCCAGGAGGAGGAAGCGGTCGCGGCGCAGGTGGGCGAAACCCGCCGCCGTCTCCCGGAACAGGGCGGACGCCCGCCGCCCCGGAGCCTCGGGCGGCCCCGCCGCGGAGCCCGTTCGCGTGGCCTCCCCCTCCCCCCGGACGGTGGGAGCCCGGACAGCGGCGCGCAGCCGAGGTAGACGCGCCACCAGGCACAGCCCCACCGCCGAGGCCGCCGCGTCGAACACGGCGGGCAGGCCGTGGCCCAGACCGAACAGCGCTCCGCCGAGCGGCCGTCCGGTCATCTGCGTGGCGTGGGTACGGGCCTCGTTGCGGGCCGCGGCCATCGGCAGGTGGTCGCGGGGGACCAGGAGCGGCACGGCGGCGGACGCGGCGGTCGCGTGCAGGGCGGCGCACACGCCGTGGACGGTGGCCGCGGCGGCCAGCAGGGCCACGGGCGCGCCCAGGAGCAGGACCGGGCCGACCAGGAGCGCCACGCACGCCAGGCGCGCGCACTGACTGGCGACCATGACGGATCGGGGGTCGTGGCGGTCAACCACGACCCCGAGCGGCACGTACAGCAGGGTGCGCGGCACCATCCCGGCGGCGGCGATCCACCCGGCCAGGGCCGGGGAACCGCTCTGGTGCAGGGCGATCAGGGGAACGGACAGGGTGAGGGTCATCGAGCCCAGGGCGGACAGCGCGCCGCCCGTCCACAGCAGACCGAAGCGGCGCCGCCAGCGGCGGTCGTCCCGTGTGTTCGGCGATGACCGGGTGCGGGGAGCCGGAGCCGTGCGTGCACACGTGTCGGACATCGTTCTCGCAACCGTCGGGAACCTGGACGTCGGAGCCCGTAGGGGCGGCCGTGGTGGTCGGCGCGGGCACCCCTGGGGTCGTCGGTGGTCCCGTCGCCCCTGCGCCGTGTTCGGTGGGTGACTGACGGTGCGGGTGGGCTGCGCTCATCGTAGCGGGAAAGGGGTGCCCCCACGTGGGCATCAGCGGAAAACGACGGTGGCGGATCGCCGGGTGCGGTGCGTGATCCCGATCCGGTGGGGGCGGCGTCCCGCACGGGGCCGCCGTACCGGATTTGACCTCAACCGCGGTTGAGGTCACAGACTTCCGTTCTGCCCGACCACGACCGAGGGAGTCCCGTGACCGCCCACCCGTCCGCACCCGCCCCCGACCACCTCACCGACCGCTTGCGCTCGGCCCGCAACGCCTGGATGTGCACCTCGCGACCGAACGGCTCACCGCACCTGACCCCCGTCTGGTTCGCCCACGTCCGGGACCGCTGGTGGGTCAGCACCGGCCCGGGCACGGTCAAGGCGCGCAACATCGCCGCCGACCCCCGGGTGTCGCTGGCGCTGGAGGACGGTGACGAGCCCGTCGTTGCCGAGGGCACCGCCACGGTGCACACCGACGCCTTCCCCGCCGACGTCGTGGCCGCCTTCCGCGACCGCTACGACTGGGACGTCGAGGAAGTCGTCGAGGACAGCGGCCGCCCCCACGTCCTGCTGGAGATCGGGGTTCGCCGCTGGCTGATGGCCGGAACCGCTCCGGGGCCGACCTGACCGGCCCCGACCGGTCACCGGGGGAGTGTCGTTCGGGCGTCAGCGGGGTGCCGATGGGGGTGCCGCGCCGGAGGCGTCCGTTGAGGGTGGTGGAGGGTGACGAAGTGGGGGGTGCCGCGCCGGAGGCGTCCGTTGAGGGTGGTGGAGGGTGACGAAGTGGGGGGTGCCGCGCCGGAGGCGTCCGTTGAGGGTGGTGGAGGGTGACGGGCGGGCGAGGAGGAGGATGGAGCACCCCTGGCCGTGTGGGCGCCTGAACACGGTCCGAAGCGCGGCGGAGGACCCAGAAAACACCGCCTAAGCCTCCGGCCAGGCGATCCCGGTGACCCGGTGCGCCTCGGTGGCGTCGGGGTACTCCCACCTTCGGACCAGGCGCTCCACCGCCGCGGAGGGGACCGGCGCGGGGCGGCGGTCCAACCGGGCGCGCAGCACCTGCGGCGGCGCCTCCAGGGACACGATCTCGACCCTGGCCCGGTACGCCGCGGCCAGACCGACGCACCGGTCGCGGACGTCGCGCGACAGGTTGGTCGCGTTCCACACGAACGACCGCCCCGCCCGCAGGTGCTCCCGGGCCAGCTCGTGCGCGGCGGCCGCCACCCGCCGCTGCGGGGCGGTGGGNNCAGCGCGTCCAGACTCACCACCGGAAGGTCCGCACGGTGGGAGCCGATCCACGTGTCCTTGCCCGCGCCGGGCAGCCCGGACATCACGGTCACCGTCGACCGGGTGTCGTCGTGGGCCGCGTAGTCCGGGTCGCGGTCCGGCTTGCGGAAGAACCAGAACCGCGCGTGGTCGGACGGGAAGTCGCGGGGACGCTCCAGGCACCGCTGCTCGGCGCAGTACTCGCGGTACAGGGCGATGTTGTCCACCACCTCGGCGGTGTCACCGCAGCGGCGCCCCAGGATGTCGGCGGTCGCCAGCAGCGCCAGGTCGTCGTTGCGTGCGACCAGGCTCACCCGGAACGCGATCGCGCGCAGGTCGGGGCGTTCCAGGGCCCAGAACGGCACCTGGTGGTGGCGGACCAGAGCGGCGACGTGCTCGCGCCACCCCACCTCGGCCCCGCCCTCCCAGAGCAGGCGGCGCGCCATGAGCCCACCCCGGCGGGAGTGCCCGTGGGCGGTGATCCGGCCGTCCGCCTCCCGCCGGGTACACGCCGCCTTGCCGACGTCGTGCAGGAGCACGGCCGCGAAGAGCCGGACCCGCTCGGGCGCCGGGCGCGCCCGCCACCCGGGCAGCTCCGCCAGGGCCTCGCACGCCATCCGCGTGTGCGTCTCCACGTCGCCCTCGGCGTGGTGGACCGGATCCTGCTCCACACCCGCCATCTTCCGCACCCACGGGAGGGCCTCTCGGACCGCCGACCAGTCCAGCGACCAGGTCGGGGGAGCCGGGCACAGCTCATCGAACAGCCGCATGGAGCACCTCCGGGTCGGCGAGGCCGTTGGCTATCACCGGCCGGTCGAGCCAGTGCGTCCCCGAGTCCAGCACGGCGGTGGTGAACTCCGCGCGCACCCACTTGTACCGGTCGACGGTGCGGTCATCTTCCTCGACCTTGACGTAGAGCCCCTCCATCAGGTCGGAGCCGTCGCTCTCGGCCAGGGCGCGCTCAGGGTCGGCGCCCCCGGCGCGCGCGGCCTCCGCCAGGGCGCGGCGCCAGTTCGGCGTCCGGCAGGTGGAGGGCCCCACGAGGCGGGTCAAGCCCGCCAGGTCGGACAGCGGACCCGAGTACAGGACCGGGACCGACACCACCGGGGTGCCCTCCAACAGCTCGCGGCGGCGCGGCGTGGACAGGAAGACGCCCTCCCGGGTGTCCAGGACGTCGAACTCGCAGAAGAAATGCGGCAGCGCGTCGTAGAACACGGTGTGCTTGGCGTACAGCCACTCGCCGTAGAGCACGTACCGATCGCCCAACCGCGGCCGCAACAGGGGGGCGACGGTCGCCGCCCAGGCCTTGAGCGGAGCGAACTGGCGCTCGCGCGGCCCGCCGGTCAGGAAATGGCCCCGGCTCTGCAACCGCAGCCGCCCCTCGGCGTCGAAGCTGATCCCCGCGTTGGCGCCGTCGAGCTTCTCCTCGACGACCAGGTGCCGCCCCGCAAGGTCACGGAAGGGCGTGGCGGACAGGTCGTCGTCGCCCGGTTGCAGGCGCGACCCCCGGATGTGGCGGGTTCGCGGATACTTGTGCAGCATGCGCCCCTTTGTACCGGGCGGTTGTCTCCGCGGGCCACCGGTTTTCCCGCCGAAGCGGTCGGCGATGTCGGTGTCGGTTGGTAGGCAGGAGCCCATGGGCTACACCACCGACTTCACCGGACACGTCACCGTCACCCCGCCGCTCAACCCCCACGAGGTCGCCTACCTCAGGAAGTTCAACCGGACCAGGCGCATGGACCGCGAGCGCGGCCCCTACCACGTCGAGGGCAGCGGCTTCATGGGCCAGGGCGAGGACCCCGACATCCGCCGGTACAGCGGTCCCCCCGAGGGCCAGCCGTCCCTGTGGTGCGGGTGGACCCCCTCCGAGGACGGCACCCGCGTCCACTGGGACGGTGTGGAGAAGTTCCACGAGGCGGACGCGTGGATGGCCTACCTCATCGACCACTTCCTCAGGCCGGGCGCCCGCGCCGCCGCCTACGAGGGGCCGCACCGGCCCGCCGAGTTCGACCACTTCACGTTCGACCACACGGTCTCCGGGGTCATCCACGCCCAGGGTGAGGACCCCGAGGACCGGTGGGATCTGGTCGTCACCGACAACCGGGTCTCCTAGCCGCGGACCGGGCGGTGCCCGTCGAGGGACGCCGAATCCGCCGCCGCACGCCCCTCGACCCAGCCGTCCTCGCTGTGGGGGCCGCGCACGCGCGAATAGGTCAACTCCCCGAACGCCTCCTCGACGGCGGTCTCCACCTCGCGCTCCCGGGCGGCGAACAGCGGCACCAGGTCGGTGCCCGTCTCGGCCGCCGCGGCCTCCTCGG
>NZ_ANBC01000512.1 GCF_000341125.1 Nocardiopsis lucentensis DSM 44048
CACGCGCACCGCGAACGCGGAGACGAACGACGCCCGAAAGTCCCGGCCCGCGGCCCGCCCCGACCGGTCACGCGCCGAGCCGCTGACCCGCATCGCGCTCTCCGCCTGCACCAGCAGCGACGTGAACATCAACTCGACCGCGTCCAGGTCGGCGTCGAACCCCATCACCGTGCACAGACCCAGCTCCCTGTGCCAGATCGCCCGGCAGTGGTTGGCCTCGGCGACCTCGTGCAGCAGGACGGCCTTGTGCTCGTCGTAGGGGGAGTCCACCGGCAGCCGCCGGGCCGCCGTCGCGGGGGCCGGTCCCCCGGACTCCTCCTCCAGCAGCGCCCGGTCGATGCTGTGCCGGGCCATCAACTCCTGGGCGCGGGCGCTCAACGCCTCCGCCTCGTGCGGGAACTCCGTCGACTCGGCCTTGGCCAGCAGGGCCCGCACCCTCTCCAACCGGGCGCGGTCCACCGACGACGCTGTCCGAACCGGGGCCTGGCGGCCGGGCCGAAAGGCGCCCGGCGGCGGTCCCAGCGCCTGCACGGGCGCCAGGACCCGCAGGGCGGCCAGCACCCGCAGTACCAGCTCGACGACCTCGAACCTCAGCAGGCCGTGCTCGGCCCCCGCGTAGGCGAGGTACCCCTCGCCCCACTCCGGCGCCGTCCCCAGATCCCGCACCTGCGCGCTCCACCGGGGGTCCACCGCGGCCGGGGAGTACCGGCGGTGCTCGGCCACGATCGCGTCGGCGCACAGGGCCGCGGCCACGCGGCCGAGCTCCCGCCCGACCTGGCGCACCGTCTCGGCGGGGNGGGCCCACACCCCGGCCAGACCCCGGGTCAGGGCGTCCGTCACCGCCGACCCGGCGGCCTTCGCCCACTCCGGGTCCTCGACGTCGGCCAGACGTGCTGAGGCCAGGTCCACACCCCCGCCGTCGTCGCCCAGGACCAGGGCGTCGACGGCCCCGGTCACGACGTCGGCGGGGGAGTCCGCGGGCGCGGGACCCGCCCAGGCGTCGGTCCGCGGGGCCGAGGCGCGTCGCCGTCCGCGGTTCTTCTTGCCCACGGTGGTTCTCCCAGGTCGAGGTGGTGGCAGCCGACCCGCCATCCTAGTCGTGTTCGCCTTGGGCCCGCCGCTTCGCTTCGGCCCTGCCTCCCCCACCGGCCCGTGACACGCGCGAAACACGCCCGAAAGACGCCCGCGCCGCACACGTGGACTCCATCCGCCCAGGTCCGACTTGGGGTCCGATGTTCCGCACGGAAAGCCGGAGCTTTCGTCCTGGAAGCACGCCGGAAACAATCACGGCGTAGCGTCGCGTGGCATCCACAGCCACCGAGGAGTCTCCATGCACCAGGGAACCGGATCCGCTGGCCGCGACGCCGCCCCGGGCGGCCGGGCGGAGGGGGCCCGCTGCCCCCTCGGCGGGTCGGGGGCACTGGCCCTGCACGACCCCGCCGCCGCGGACCTGCCCTGGGACCGGCTCCGGGACCACTACGGAGGCCTCGTGCCGGTCGAGATCAGCCCCGGCGTGCCCGGCTGGCTCCTCCTCGGCTACAAGGAGAACCTCCAGGTCCTACGCGACCAGACCTACTTCTCCGCCGACCCCCGACCCTGGAGCGCCTCCGGCACCGCGCCCGCGCGCACCGGCGCGCTCACCCACGACGGAGCGGAGCACCAGCGGCTGCGCACCCCCATCGTCGAAGCGCTCGCCCGGGTGGGCACGCCCCAACTCGTCCCGGTCGTGGAGCGCGCCGCCGTGCGCCTGTTGGGCGCGGTCGCAGCCGACGGCCGCACCGACCTCATCGGCCGGGTCGCGGCGCCGCTGCCCGCGCTCGTGCTCAACGAACTCCTCGGCCTTCCGGACGCCTACGGGGGTCTGCTCGTCGACCTCACCGCCCGTCTGTGGAGCGGTGACCCCGACCGCGCCGAACCCGCGTCGCTGGCCATCCGCGACTACTTCACGGGCCTGGTCGCCCGTAAGCGCGCCGAGCCGGGCGACGACCTCACCTCCCACCTCCTGGAACACCCCCACCGCCTCACCGACGACGAGGCGGTCGAGGCGCTCTCCCTGCTGTGGGAGACCGGGCACGAACCCACCACCCACCTCATCGGCAACGCTCTGCTCAAACTCTTGGAGGACCCCACCGTGTGGACCGCCTACCTGGGCGGTACCCTCACCCCGGAGGACTTCATCGACCACGTCATGTGGACCGACTCACCGATCAGCGTGCTCGCCGGGCGCTACTCCACCATGGACATCCGCTTCGCCGGAGCCCGTATCCGGCGGGGGGAGCCGCTGCTGTTCGGGTTCACCTCCGCGCACGGCGACCCCTCGGTGGTCCGAGGCGGGGACGATGCCATGGCGATGGCGGGCAACCGCTCCCACCTGTCCTGGGGCGCGGGGGCGCACCGGTGCCCGGCCACCGGCTTCGCCCGGGAGTTCGCGCGCACGGCCATCGACACGGTCGTGGACCGCCTGCGCGGTCTGGCGCTGACCGTCGACCCCGCCGAGCTGGCCTGGCGCGGCTCCCTGGCCGTGCACGGACTGGAGGCCCTGCCCGTGCGGTTCACCCCCACCGGGGAGCGCGCCGAGCCCGCCCCCGAGGAGCGGCCCGGGCCGCCCACCCGTACCCGTTGGATCCGCCGCAAGCGCCGACCGGCGCCCCAGGGCGCCCGCTACCAGGCGCCCCTGGCCCCCAAGGACGAGGAGGGGGAGCCCGAACCCGCAGTGCGCTCAGCACCGGCGTCCAAACCCCGCTCCACCGCACCGCGCGCCGTCGGAGCGCGCTACCAGGCGCCGTTCGCCCAGCCGGAGGCCGACGCACCCGACCCCCTCGAGCGGCTTCTGGCCACCTGGCGCCCGCGCGGATAGCGCCGTCCGTCGGACGGAAGGAGGCCCGGCGCGCCGGCACGGGCACCGGGCCCGTCAGGGGCCGATGACCACCAGTTCGGGGTGGACCCCCTCGGGGTCGTCCAGCAGGGGCTGCTCCCCGCCGCGCAGGTGGTGGTCGAAGAAGGCCACACCGTAGGCGCGCACCAGGTCCAGCCCGCGCCCGACGGGGATGTCGCCGAACTGGGCGGACCACTGCTCGGGGGTGAGGGCGCCGGTCAGCCCGAGCTGTTCCATGAGCACTCCCCGGTCGGTGCCGCTGGAGTGACCCGAACCCTCCAGCCGGATCCACTGCCGCCAGCCCGACAGCCGGGGCCACATCTGGTCCACTCCATGCCACCGGTTCCCCTGGTCGTTCTCGATCAGGGCCAGCGGCTTGTCCACCCCCTCGTCCACGGCGGGCGCGTAGTACGGTCCGTCGAGGTTGATCCCGGCGTCCACGCGCTCCTCCGCCCGCAGGGTCTCGGCGGTGGCGGTGCCGCCCCACGAGTGTCCGACCATCCCGACCCGGTCGGCGTCGATCACCCGTGACCACCGCCAGGCCGGATCGGAACCGGTGAGCCGGTCGAGGAGGAACGACACGTCCTCGGCCCGGTTGACCGCGCCCAGCGCCCACTCCCCGGACCGGCACCCCGTGCACTCGGTGACCAGGCGGTCGGGGAACTCCACGGGCGCCGCCTCGTGGGCGTGGTCCACACCGGCCGCGACGAACCCGTGGCTGGCCAGCTCCTCCGCCAGCGCCGACATCTGGGTCCGGCTCAATCCCGCCCCGGGCGAGAGCACGACCAGGGGGAACCCGCCGTCGCGGAGGAACGCGGGCGGGACGCCCGACCGCGCGTTCGTCCGGATCCGGTGCAGGGTGTCGGCGGGCAGGTCCAGACCCAGCCCCTCGACCGTGGCCGCCGACTCCGCCTCGGTCATGTAGGGCGCTGGCCGCCCCACGTCGGCGCGGGCCGGGTACCACAGGGTCACCATCAGCTCGCGGGGTCCGCCCGCCCACACGTCCTCCCGCTCCTCGTCCACCAGGTGCAGGACGGTGGTGCCCACGGGACGGTCCCCGGTGGGTTCGGGCAGGAAGGCCGGCGGCGCCGTGGCCGGGTGGTCGTGGTCGGAGTCGGCCGCCACGGCACCGGCCGAGGCGGAGGAGGCCAGGGTCAGGGCGGCGGCCAGGGTGAGCGCGGCTCCGGCGCGGATCACGCGTGCGGTCGCCTGACGCACGGCGGCGCCGGATTCGGTGGAGGGGTGCAAGGGACCGTCCCGTCATGGTCGCGATCGTGTCCCGAACACACTAGGAACGGCGACCGCCACCCCACCATGGGGGAGTCCCCGGGGCCTTGCGGGCGTCTCCCCGAGCCGCGGGGTGGGGCCAGCACCACCACACCCCTGACGACCAGCGCTCTCACACCACGGGGTTCGCCGACGAGCGGCTCTGGGGGGTGCCGTCGACGCGGGTGACGAACGGGGTGATTCGGACGGGGCTCCCCGGGCGCCCGCGCGCGGGCTCACGGTAGTCGGGTCCACCGCGGCGCGGATCGGCTCGCGGCCCGGCTCACTCCTGGCGCCGACGTATCCTGTCGGCGAACTCCTCGGCCTTGAGCAGCCGGGACAGCTCCTCCCGCCGGGGCACGGACGAGCGGTCGTCGTCGGCCGCCAGCGCGGGGTCGGGGATCTCCTGCCGGACCTCGGCGTCGATGCCCAGGACGTCGTGGTCCTCGATCTCCTCGATGCGGTGCCCGTAGGGGTGATCGAGCAGGAACTCGGCCACGGCACTGTCCTGGTCGGCCGCGCCCACGTCCATCACGGCATCCACGTCGTCGATGTCGGCTGAGCCGTCCACCGTGAAGTCTTCGGGTTGCTCCGTCACCGGCGGCCCCCTCGCGTTCGCTCCCTCTACCTCGATCATGCCTGGTCGGAGCGGGGGATTCCAGTCATGGCCGCCGGAGATCCGTAGTGGCGGCGGACGTCGGAGCGCGGACGCGGCCGTGGGACGCTAGAGACGCCGCACGCGCGGCCCCGGCACGCCGACCGAACACGGCGCGGCCGGTCCACGGATCACACGGACGACGAGGAGCGACCGGATGCCTGGCAGTACGACCTCCCACGGCGCGGCGGACACCGGGGAACGGGCCCGACCCGCCACCCCGCTGGACCGGCGGGGGGAGTGGGCCGCCCTGGGCGAGCACCGTACCCGGTTCGGTGACACCCACCTGCGCGACCTTTTCGCCGACGACCCCGAACGCGCGCGGCGGTTCGCGCTGGACGTCGGCGACCTGCACGTCGACTACTCCCGCAACCTCGTGACCGACGAGACCCTGCGCCTGCTCACCGCCCTGGCCGACGCCACCGGTGTGGCCGACCTGCGTGACGCCATGCTGCGCGGAGACCACGTCAACCTCACCGAGGACCGCGCCGTCCTGCACACCGCCCTGCGCGCGCCCCGAGGGGCGGTCGTCGAGACCGACGGGCACGACGTCGTCCCCGACGTCCACCGTGTCCTGGACCGGATGGCGGCCTTCGCCGAGCGCGTGCGCTCCCGGGAATGGCTCGGCCACACCGGTCAGAGCGTCCAGCGCGTGGTCAACATCGGCATCGGCGGCTCCGACCTGGGCCCCGCCATGGCCTACGAGGCCCTGCGCCCCTACACCGACCGCGGTCTGGAGTTCCGCTTCGTCTCCAACGTGGACGGCACCGACCTGCACGAGGCGCTCATCGACGCCGACCCCGCCCGCACGCTGTTCGTCGTCGCCTCCAAGACCTTCACCACCGTCGAGACCATCACCAACGCCACCGCCGCGCGCGCGTGGCTGGCCGACGGGCTCGGCGTGGACACCGGCGGCGACGCCGTCGCCAAGCACTTCGTCGCGGTCTCCACCAACGCCGAGGCGGTGGCCGGGTTCGGCATCGACACCGCCAACATGTTCGAGTTCTGGGACTGGGTCGGCGGCCGCTACTCCTACGACTCGGCGATCGGCCTGTCCCTGATGGTGGCGCTGGGCCCGGACGCCTTCCGTGAGATGCTCGCCGGGTTCCACCTCATGGACGAGCACTTCGCGACCGCGCCGCCCGCCCGCAACCTGCCCTTCCTGCTCGGCCTGCTGGGCGTGTGGTACGGGTCCTTCTTCGACGGTCACAGCCACGCGGTGCTGCCCTACAGCCACCACATGTCGAAGTTCGCCGCCTACCTCCAGCAGCTGGACATGGAGTCCAACGGCAAGTCGGTCCAGCGCGACGGCCGGCCCGTCGCCTGGCAGACCGGACCGATCGTGTGGGGCACCCCCGGCACCAACGGCCAGCACGCCTACTTCCAGCTCCTGCACCAGGGCACCCGGTTCGTGCCCGCCGACCTCATCGGCTTCGCCAACCCCGCCCCCGACCTGCCCCCGGCCCTGGTTCCCCAGCACGACCTGCTCATGGCCAACCTGTTCGCCCAGGGGCAGGCGCTCGCCTTCGGACGGACCGCGCGGGAGGTCGAGGCGGAGGGCGTGCCCGCCGACCTGGTCCCGCACCGCACGTTCGCGGGCAACCACCCCACGACCACGATCCTGGCCGACCGGCTGAGCCCGTCGGTACTCGGCCAGCTGGTCGCCCTCTACGAGCACAAGGTGTTCGTGCAGGGCGCGGTGTGGAACGTCAACTCCTTCGACCAGTGGGGGGTGGAGCTGGGCAAGGTCCTGGCCAGGCGGGTCGAGCCCGCCCTGACCGAGGGCGCCGACGTCCCCGGTCTGGACGCCTCCACGGCCGCCCTGGTGCGGCGGTACCGGGCGCTGCGCGGCCGCTAGCGGGTCGGCGACCGCTCCGGCGCGCCGTCCGCCGGAGCGGTCCCGGTACGCTCGGGGCCTACTGGGCGGGGCCGCGGAGGAGATCCGACGAAGCGGTGTCCGGGGAGGGGCGAACGTGCGCGCTGGAGTACATGGGTTCGGGGCGCTGATCCTGGTCGGCGCGGTCGCGGGCTGCGCGTCGACGTTCGGCGGGGGAGGGGTCTGCACGGAGATCGGCGTCCCGGTGGGCGTGTCCCTGGATGTGGCGCCCTCGGACGCGGCGGGGGCGCGGTCCGCCGAGGTGGAGGTGTGCTGGGACGGGCGGTGCCGCGGCTCCGAGGTCGAGCTGTCGGAGTCGACCGAGAGCGTCGACGAGGGCTGCGAGGACGGGGCGTGCACCGCACGGTCCGTTCCCACCGGAGGGCAGCACGGTTTCGCGTTCGTCGACGCCCTTCCGACCGACCCCGTGGAGGTGGGCGTCGTGCTTCTGGGAGACGGCGGGACGGAGCTGTTCACCGGCACGACCACCGTCACCCCCCAGATGCTGGAGGCCAACGGCCCGGGCTGCGCAGAGGGCGGCCCGCAGGCGGGCGTGGTGGTGGAGGACGGCACCCTCCGGGAGCGGTGAGCGGACCAACACGCCGCCGGTCGTTCCCCCGGGCGCCGCGTGGCCGGTGCCACGCGTGAGGTGAGGGATCGCCGGTGCCGGTGTCCGCGGGGCGGGCGGGAAACTCCCTTGCCCACCCCCACCCTCCCCGGTTAACCTGCGATCGACATGCGTAACTGACATCGAGACCGACCGCCGGGCGCGCGGGGCTCGCCCCTCCAGGGGCTGGAGCCGGACCCCGCCCGGCGTGGCCACGTTCCCAGCAGCTGTGGTGCGGTCTCGATGTCGACGACCTCCGTCGTCCCTCGCGGCCGCCCCGGGCGCCGCCGCACGCATCGAGACCCACCCCTTTGACGAAGGGTGGTTCCCTGTGACCTTCGAAGCCGAGGCCTCGACGCTTCCGCGCGGCTCGGCCGTGCTCACCGCACGCGATCTGGCCAAGTCCTACGGGGCGCGTGTCGTCCTGGACGGGGTGAGCCTCGACGCGGCCCCCGGCCAGAGGCTCGGTCTGGTGGGAGAGAACGGCGCGGGCAAGTCGACCCTGCTCCGCCTGCTCTGCGGGGTGGAGGAACCCGACGCCGGAACCGTCTCGCGCCCGGCCGACACCGGTTTCCTGCACCAGGAACTGCCGCATGGGCCCGACACGACCCTGGCCGAGGTGGTCGCCGGGGCCCTCGAACCCGTGCGCGCGGTCGAGCGCCGCCTGGCCGCCAGCACCGCCGCACTGGACGCCGACCCCCTCGACGACCGGGTTCTGCGCGAGTACGGCGAGGTCCTCACCGAGGCCGAACGCCTGGATGTGTGGGACGCCGACCGGCGGGCGGAGGTGGTCGTGGCGGGCCTGGGCCTGTCCGGGATCGGCCCGGACCGTCCCGTCGGCCGGATGTCCGGCGGCCAGCGCTGCCGTCTGGGGCTGGCCGCCCTGCTGATCCGCCGCCCCGGCGCCCTACTGCTGGACGAGCCGACCAACCACCTGGACGACCGGGCGCTGGAGTTCCTGGAGGAGTACCTGTGCGAACTCCCCGGCCTGGTCGTGCTGGCCAGCCACGACCGCGTGTTCCTGGACGCCGTGTGCACCGGCCTGATGGACCTGGACCCGGCGGTGGAGGGCCCCGTCCTCTACGGCGGCGCCTACTCCCACTACCTACGGGAGAAGCGCCTGGAGCGCGAGCGCTGGGAACAGCGCCACCAGTGGGAGCAGGGCGAGCTCAAGCAACTGCGGGAGGCGGTGCGCACCACGGCGCGCCAGGTCGCCTACGGGCGCGGCCCCAGGGACAACGCGAAGATGGCCTACGACTACAAGGGCGGCCGGGTGGACAGGCAGGTCTCGCGCCGCGTCCGCGACGCCCGCAACCGCCTGGAGACGCTGGAGCGCGACCAGGTGCGCAGGCCGCCGCGCCCGCTGCGCTTCGCCGGATCCCTGACCAGGGACCCCGGCACGGAGGGCGGCGCCGCTCTGTCCGTCCGTGACCTGGTGGTCCCGGGCCGGCTGCGGCTGGACCGGCTCGACCTGCCCGGTGACGGGCGGCTCCTGGTCACCGGCCCCAACGGAGCGGGCAAGTCCACGCTGCTGTACGCGCTGGCGGGCCGGCTGCGGCCGGCCTCGGGGCGGGTGGACCCGCGACGGGGCACCACGCGGGCCCTGCTCGAACAGGACGTGGTCTTCCCCGATCCGACGCGCACGCCGCGATCGCTGTACGAGGAGCGGAACGGGGCCGGATCCGACGCGCCGCGTCTGGGCGAACTGGGACTGGTCGCCCCGCGTGACCAGGACCGGCCGGTGGGGGAGTTGAGCGTGGGCCAGCGGCGACGCCTGGCGCTCGCCCTGTTGGTGGGCCGTGCCCCGGACGTCCTGTTGTTGGACGAGCCGACCAACCACCTGTCGCTGGCGCTGGCCGAGGAGTTGGAGGAGGCGCTGGGGTCGGCCCCCGGAGCCGTGGTCGTGGCCTCACACGACCGGTGGCTGCGCCGCCGTTGGGAGGGGGCGGGCCTGCGG
>NZ_ANBC01000513.1 GCF_000341125.1 Nocardiopsis lucentensis DSM 44048
CGCCGCGTGACCGGCCGCCCTTCCACGGGTCGGGCCCCGCGGTTCGCGGAGCCCGACCCGTTCCGTGCGGTCATTCGGCCGAGCTGAATGAATCTACGTCGTAAAGGTGGCTGACGGGGGTCGCCTCCACCGCCGCCCCCAGCAGACCGCCGCGCACCACGACACCCCCGACGGCGCGGCCGCTGGAAAACCCGCGCACACCTCGGGCAGTCTGTCCGTAGTCGTTCGACCACAGACAGAGAGCAAGGTGGGCATGGCCGCGCCGTTGGACGCGCCGGAGTCGTCCCAGCACGCCGAACCCGAGGAAGTCGTCGCCCGGGGGACCGACACCGCGAGCAGGTCGCTGCGCCAGATCGCCTGGCGGCGCTTCCGCAAGGACAAGGCCGGGATGGCGGGTGGGATCACCGTCGTCGTGCTCATCCTCGTCGCCCTGTTCGCCCCCCTGCTCACCGCCTGGTTCGGGTACCCGCCCAACCAGTTCAACCAGAGCCTGGTCGACCCCCTCACCGGCGGCGTCCTGCTGGACCCCGCACAGCCCGAACTCGGCCTCGACCCGTGGGGCGGCATCAGTCTCGACCACCTGCTCGGCGTCGAGCCCGTCAACGGCCGCGACCTGTTCAGCCGCATCGTCTACGGGGCGCGGACCTCACTGCTCGTCGCCACGGTCGCGACCGCGCTGTGCGTCGTCATCGGCACCGTCCTCGGTATCACCGCGGGGTACTTCGGCGGCTGGATCGACACCGTCATCAGCCGGGCCATGGACATCTTCCTGGCCTTCCCCCTGCTGCTCTTCGCCATCGCCCTGGTCGGCGTCATCCCCGACGGCGCCTTCGGACTGACCGGGAACAACCTGCGCATCGGCGTCCTGGTGTTCATCATCGGGTTCTTCAACTGGCCCTACATCGGTCGCATCGTCCGCGGCCAGACCCTCACCCTGAAGGAACGGGAGTTCGTGGAGGCCTCCCGGAGCCTGGGGGCGGGCAGCGCCCACATCGTCTTCCGCGAGATCCTGCCCAACCTCGTCACCCCCATCCTCGTCTACTCCACCCTGCTCATCCCCACCAACATCCTCTTCGAGGCCGCCCTGAGCTTCCTCGGTGTCGGCATCAACCCGCCCATGGCCACCTGGGGCGGCATGCTCGACAACGCCCTGCGCTTCTACACCACCTCACCGCACTTCGTCATCGTGCCGGGCCTGGCCATCTTCATCACCGTTTTGGCCTTCAACCTCTTCGGCGACGGCCTACGAGACGCCTTCGACCCCCGCTCCTCCGACTGACGGGTCCCCGAACCCGGCGCCCCCACGTTCCCGACCCCGGGCCGTGCTCCCGACGAGCCCGACAGGCAACCGACCAGGAGGCAAGGTGACCACCCACCACACAAGGACCGCGACACCGCACCGGAGGCGTCGTCGACGGGCGCTCGCGCCCATGGCCGTCGCGACGACGGCGGCGCTGATGCTGGCCGCGTGCGGCGGCGACGGAGGCGGCGTGAGCGAGGTGTCCGGCGCCGAGTTCAACGCCGGTGAGACGAGCATCGTCAACCCCTCGGACGCCACCGGCGGCACCCTGCGCTACGCCATCTCCTCCGACTTCGACTCACCCGACCCGGGCAACACCTACTACGCGTTCAGCTGGAACTTCTCCCGCTACTACGCGCGCACGCTGCTCACCTACACCGAGGCGCCGGGGGAGGAGGGCACCGAGCTCCAGCCCGACCTGGCCGAGGCGATGCCCGAGCCCAACGAGGACGCCACCGAGTGGACCGTGCGCATCAAACCGGGCCTCAGGTACGAGGACGGCACGGAGATCACCGCCCGAGACATCAAGTACGCGATCGCGCGCAGCAACTTCGGTCCCCAGGCCCTGCCCAACGGTCCCAAGTACTTCCAGGGTCTGCTGGCCGACAGCGAGGACTACGAGGGTCCCTACGCGGGTGACGGCGACCCGCTGGAGGGCTTCGACGGCATCGAGACCCCCGACGACCACACCCTCGTCTTCCGTCTCAACAAGAGCTTCTCGGAGTTCCCGTACGTGCTCATCCAGCCGCAGACGGCGCCCGTCCCGCCGGACGCCGACCGCGGCGAGCAGTACCAGAGCCACGTCGTCTCCTCGGGGCCCTACAAGTTCGACGGGGACTACCGTCCGGGCGTGTCCCTCAACCTGGTCCGCAACGAGGAGTGGGACGCCGGCACCGACCCGACCCGCCGGGCCCTGCCCGACCGGATCGAGGTGCGCATCGGCGTCGACCAGAACGAGATCGACCAGCGCCTCGTCAACGGGGAGCTCGACGTGGACCTGGCCGGGAGCGGGGTCGGGCCCGCGATGAAGGGCACGCTCATCACGGACGACGCCGAACGCCCCAACCTCGACAACCCGCAGACCAACACCCTGCGCTACGTCAACGTCAACACCGTCGTCGAGCCCCTCGACGACCTGGCCTGCCGCCAGGCGGTGCTCTACGCCGCCGACCGCGACTCCCTGCAGCGCGCCTGGGGCGGGAACACCGGAGGCGACATCGCCACCCAGATCATGCCCGCCGCCCTGCCGGGGGCCGACCCCGAGATGGACCTCTACCCGTCCGAGGACGACAAGGGCGACCTGGACATGGCACGGCAGAAGCTGGAGGAGTGCGGTCAGCCCGACGGCTTCTCGACCGCCATCGGCGCCCGCGCCGACCGGCCCTCGGACGTGGCCACCGCCGAGGCGCTCCAGCAGTCCCTGTCACGGGTGGGGATCGACGCGGAGATCAAGCAGTACCCGTCGGACACCTACACCAACACCCAGGCGGGTTCGCCGGACTTCGTGCACGCCAACGACCTGGGGCTGACCGTCTACGGCTGGGCTCCGGACTGGGCCAGCGGCTACGGGTTCATGAGCAAGATCCTGGACGGGGACGCCATCCGGGAGGCGGGCAACGCCAACATCTCCGAGCTCGACGACCCGCAGATCAACGAGTGGTTCGACGAGGTCGTCACGATCGAGGACCCGCAGGAGCGCGCCGAGATCTACCGCCGGATCGACGAGCGGGCGATGGAGCAGGCCGCGATCCTGCCGGTGGTGTTCGAGCGGACGGTGCTGTACCGGCCGCCGAACCTGACCAACGTGTACTACCACGCGGGCTACTCGATGTACGACTACATGTCCCTGGGCACGACGAGGGAGTGACCCCGCGGTGACCGGGTGAGTGGACCGCCGTCCCGGCCAGCAGCGGCCGGGACGGCGGTCTCTGTCAGTGGGTCTCGACGCCCGCGACGAACGCGCGCCACTCGCGGGCCTCGAAGAGGAGGTGGAGGGCGTCGGGGTGCTTGGAATCGCGCACCGCGACGTGGCGGGGGAGGTGCGCCGCCTCGACGCAGTCGGACACCGTACCGCTGTAGCTGCTCTTGAACCAGCTCGGGTTGGACACCGCGACCTCTACGCAGTTGGTCTGCGTGCCGCTGTAGCTGGCTTTGAACCATACGACGTTCAGCGGAACCATCATTGGGTCACGACTCCTTGTACTCGTGGGCGATCTCTGTCAAGAACCTTGTCGATTCATCTGGGCTCAGGGCGATGTCTCGAAGCATGGCTGCGTCCTGGAGGTAGACATCTGTGTCTTCGGACTCGTCCAAGAACGCACCTGACCGCTTGTTCTCAATGTGGACGATAGTTCGAGCCTTCGCGAACTCCAGGAGAAGGAAGGGGCCATCAAGCCCGGTGTGCTCACCCTGCGCGAATGGGATGACCTGGATCGTGACGTGTGGCTTCTGGGCTGCCTGAACGAGCCGATCGATCTGATCGGCCATGACACTCTTGCCGCCAACATGACGGCGGAGGACCGCTTCATCCAGAATCGCGTGAAACGCTGGCGGATTCTCTCGCGTGAGGATTGACTGGCGGCCAACGCGGGTCGTCACCAACGTCTCGGCTCTTGCTGCGGGAATCCTTGCGGCCGACAGGAGTGCCCGTGTGTAGGCGGGGGTCTGCAAGAGCCCTGGGATGTTGCTGAGTGAAAACGACGTGATCCGTGTGGCTTGCTGCTCGAACCCTATGAGCGCCGTCAGTTGTTTGGGGAAACCCGCGTCGTCGGTTTCCCACCAGCCAGGCTTGTCGACCTCTCGGGCCATGTCGATGAGGCGCTCGCGTGTGTCGCGGGGCGCATCGTAGATCACCATGAGGGCGGCGACCTCTTCGGAGGTCACCCCACGATGTCCCGTCTCGATTCGGCTCACGGTGGCTACGGACCACCCCATGCGCTTGCCAGCGTTGACGAGAGTGAGTCCGGCCAGCCGCCTGAGTTCCCGGAGCTCAGCGCCAAGGCCTCGGGCACGCACGGTCGCCTTCCTAGGCACGTGGGACCTCCTTATCCCTGACCGAGGATGCCAGATCCTGCGGTGCTTGCGGAGAGTTGTCCACAGATCACTTGACTAATTTACGGTTACCTCTAGATTTTACTGTAAATTATGTGGTGGGCAACACAGTGTGCTCCTGTGGCCAACGTGCTGCCACACCACGTACCCCTCGATCGCTCTGCGGAGGAACGATGGAACACAAGTCGATCTCGGCCGTCCTAGCGGAGAACGCGCTCGACGACGCGGTGACCGCGATGTGCCTGGAGTCCAGGCCCCGCCTCTTCGCCCTGGCCAGGATGGACTACGAGGTCGAGGACGCCGAGATCATCGCCTGGCTGCTCGTCTGGGACGAGCGGATCGTCGTGCAGCGGTGCGGCTTCCGCAACGTGAACAGCTACGAGACCCGCGCGGACTTCATGGCCGTGTACGGGCCGCGTCTGGAGAACCGGACGTACAAGCTCGTGTCGATGGACGGTCGCCCCATGTCGGACGGCATCCCCCGCCGGGACACGATCGGGTAGCCACGCGTGAAACGCCCCCGAACAAGCGGAACCGGTTCGGCCCTAAACGAAGTAGGGCCGAACCGGCCTGAATTCGAGCCTATCCCCTTCGTGCCGCGAACGTCCCGCCCGGGGCGGGACGCCCGCCGAGCCACTCATCACGCAGAACCGCCCACACCTCGCTGTCATGGCGCACACCCCCGACCGCGAACGCCTGCCGCAGCGTCCCCTCCCGACGCATCCCGAGCCGCTCGGCGATCGCCCGCGTCTCCGCGTTGGCCGGGCTCGTGCGCATCTCGACTCGGTACAGGCCGCGCGTCCGTAGCGCCCAGTCGGTCATCGTCCACAACGCGCGCGTGGCCAGCCCCCTGCCCCGTGCGCTCGGAACCACCCACACCCCGACCTCGCACACGCCGAGCCGCGCGTCGAAACTCCGGAACAGCGCCCCACCGACCAGTTCACCACCCTCCCAGATCCCGAGGTAGCGGCCGGTGTCGTGCGCCTGCCGGTCGGCGTAGTCCTGGAGGAGGCGGCGTGCACTGGGCAGGTCGACGACCCGATGTGCGAGGTGGGTCCACGCCGCCAGTCGTTCGCGCGCCGAGTCCACACAGCGCAACAGTTCGGCGGCGTTCCACGGCTCCAGCGGACGGAGTTCGGCCTGGTCGTCCAGCCAGTACGAGAACATAGCCCTTCCTTCACCCGCTCAGGCGGTGCTCTTGACCGGGAAGACACGAACGAGATCGGCGTAGACCGAGGCGGCGTCAGTGGCGGGAACCGGTCGCCCGAGGGGCTCGGCGAACACGTCGCGACCGTCGTCTCCCGGCCCGGCCGCGAGCACGTCCAGGATCTCCGGAACCTTCGCGGCGAGGAACGTCCCCTCCTTGCTCGGAATCGCGTTGCGCAGGGAGAAGAACGACACCGGGGGCGGCGTCATCGGCTCCCCCTTGCTGTCGGTGAGCCGAACGCCGGTCCAGAAGCGTCCAACCATGAGCTGGACGGGTGCGTACAGGTTGCGTGCCACCCACGCGGGCCACTGCATCAGCCGTCGTGCGGAGTCTTCGCTGTCGGGGCCGAGGACCGCGATGTTGCGGCAGGCCAGAGGTCCTGAGATCCGTCGCTCCCGGCGAAGCAGTTCGGCGGTGTCGGCCAGCGTCGCGAACAGGTCGGCCTCGTCGCCGGGCCGCGCCTCCACGGCCGTCCAGGTCGTCAGACCCTTGTCGACGGACGGGCCGAGGTAGGGGCAGCGGCGAATCATGTCGCGTTGGTGCTCGGCCAGGCCCGGATGGATGTCGCCGGGGTCCGTGGTCTCGGGGGAGAGGTGGCGGATCAAGGTGTCCCTCGCTGTTCGTCTCACGACGGCGGGGCGGCGAAGGACCGCCACCCCGCCCAGTGCCGCGTACGAGCGGCGCTTGGTCGGTCAGTCGTCCTCGTCGTTGGTGGTCGGGGTGCAGTCCCATGCGGTGACGAGCGGAACGCCGTTCAGGTAGTCGCGGCGGAGCGCGGTGTCGACGGAGCCGTCGGCGGTGGCGAACCAGACGGCGGGGAGCCGCCCGAACCGCTCGTGGTA
>NZ_ANBC01000514.1 GCF_000341125.1 Nocardiopsis lucentensis DSM 44048
GCGTCTCGTACTCGGGGGTGCCGAGCAGGCGGTGCCACTCGGCGTCGATGTAGGCGGAGAACATCTCGGGGGACCGCTCCGCGGTTTCGGCGATGGCGAAGAACCTCGCCAGTTCCGTTCGGGCGGCCTCGGGGGTGACGTGGTCGGTGGGGGAGGAGGTTTCGAGCATGGCCACGGGCGTTGCTCCCTTCCTCATCCGTCTCCGGGGGCCTTCCTCGGAGACGGATGACCGTTGCCACCTTCGACTATCCACATGATTCAGTGGGCAGTCAAGAGAATGTTTGAATAAATGAATAATCGCAGGTAAGAGTGTACTGGTTCGGCTTGTTTTGTCCTAGGAGTCGTAGTCCCGGGCGATGCGGGACAGGTGCTCGCGTGCACCGTGGTCGACCTTCGCCCTCCGGAGCAGCGAAGCGAACAGCTCACTGTAATGGCGGATGTCGTCAGGTTCCGAGAAGGAAGCCGCCGCCGTTTCCAGGCCCACGGTCACAAGGCGGTCGTCGAACATCTCGAATCCGTGCAGTGGGGCCTCACCCACCTCGGCGGACCATGGGATGACCGCGATCGCCACGTTCGAGAGAGTCGACAGTGAAGCGATGTGGTGGAGTTGCGCGGCCATGACGGGGTTCGGTGCCAACCGCCAGCGAAGGGCCTGTTCCGTCAGGATGAAGGTGAACGACTTGCCCTGGTCGTAGAGGATGTTCTGGCGTTGTTGCAGGGCTCGCATTGCGGCGACGAGCTTCTCGCCCTCCAAGGTGAGGCCATAGATCCGCCGTGTGAACTCCGCCGTTTGCAGCAGACCGGGGATGGTGGCGAGTTGGAAGTACCGGAGTACCGTGGACTCGGCCTCCGTCCGCTTGATCTGGAGTTGTTTCAGGTGAGCGCCGCCGCGCAGGATGGATCGCGTCGATTCCACGGTCTGATGCAGTGACTCGGCCTGGGTGCGAAGCTCGTCGCGCTTGTCAGGGGGCAGCCCGTACACCGAACAGAGTGTGTCAAGGTCATCCAGGCCAGGGGTCTGGACCGCGTTCTCCAACCGGCTGATCTTCGGCTGGCTCATACCGGCGCGGCGTGCCGCTTCCGCACCGGTGAAGCCTGCGGCCAGGCGCGCTCGTTTCAGCGCCTGGCCGAGGCGTTTGCTGTCGTTCTCATGGGCGCTCATCGGCGCACCAGCTTACGACCGATCGCCGTGGAACTCCGGATGCGCGGCCCAGTACTCGGCGAACGGCACCGCGACGGACAGGGCCGCGTCACGGGCCGCCTGGTACTTGGGCAGGTCTGCGGCGGGGGCCTCGTCGGCGTGGAGGAAGTGTCCCTCCTCGTCGTACCGGAGGAGGATCACCTGCTTGTCGTCGAAGATCCAGAAGTCGTGGTCGAGCACCTCGGACGGCTTCTCGACCTCGGAGGTATCCAGGATGCCCACCTCCTGCCCGTACTGGGTGGAGACCGCGTACCCCCACTCGCACTCGAAGCGCAGGTACTCGGTCAGGGGACTCGTCACGATGTGGACCTTGTGCCAGCGCTTGCCGCCGTCGATCTCCCGCCGCATGAACTCCAGCCACTCGCGGGTGGAGTCCTCGATGTGCAGCGGTTCCCCGGCCTTGTACCGGCGAAGCCGCTCCTTCTCGGAGTCGACGAGGTACTGGGGGAGCGTCTCCAGACGGAACGCCGAGTGCTCGAACTCGTCGAACATCCCGATGAACTCGTCTTGTGTCAGTCGTCGCATCAGGGGGCACCTTCGATCAGTTTCACGGGGACCTCGACCACGCTCTCCCCGTCAGGGACGTCGAGTTCGGCGAGGATCTGGGGGTCTGTGACGACGTAGCCCTGGACGAGGTACGTCTCGCGGTCGGTTCGGTACAGGGTCGGACAGTGCGGCCTGGGGTCGCACGTGCCGCGCACTCGGGTGACCTCCACCTACTCCTCCTGGAGATTCGGCTGCATCTGAATATCCAGGAGACGAGTGAATACGTCAAGAGCGCAAGGTGACCGCATGTGGACACCCTGTATCGACGGCCGAGGTTCCCTCGGTCGTGAGAATCCTCTGGCGCGCCAGGTCAGGCCCCGTGGTCGAGCCCCTCGGCGTGGAAGCAGACCGGGCAGGTGATGTGGCGGGCCGGATCGGGCATCTCGCTCTGTCCCGGGCTCGCGGCCCGGCGGACCTCCACCGGAGTCTCGTGCGCGTGCTCAAGGCACACCCCGGCTCCGCACCTCATGCACACCGCGACGGCGGAGACGGCCTGTCCCTTGCGGGCGCAGTCGTAGCACTCCACGTCCGTCACCTCCTCATCCCCCGTCAGCCGCGTGACGGGAACCCCCTAGTTCCTCGCATGCCCTCCTGGCACCCGGTCACACCTCGGGTCCCGACCGACGCGACCACGGTGCGCATACGTGATCACATGAACACGTTCCGCTAGCGTGATCCCGTGGACACGCCCTCGACCAGAGGGTTCACCACGGCCCCGGCCGCACACGCCGTGGTCGCCCCCGCCGCCGGAGTCCCCGTCGAGAGAGCGCGCCTTGCTGACCTACATCCTGCGCCGCCTGGGCGCCGGCCTCCTGTTGCTCGCCGTGGTCACGATGGTCACGTTCGCCATCTTCTACGTGGTGCCCCGCTGGGCGGGCCGCACCACCGAGCAGCTGGCCACCATGTACGTCGGCCGCGCACCCACCCCGGAGGCGATCCAGGCGACCATCGAACGGCTGGGGCTGGACCGGCCGATCGCCGTCCAGTTCTGGGAGTTCGTCAAAGGGATCTTCGTCGGTGCCGAGTACCAGTTCGGCAGGGACGTCGTCGAGTGCCCGGCGCCGTGCCTGGGCTACTCCTTCCAGACCTACCAGCCGGTCTTCACCGAGATCGTCCACCGCCTTCCGGTGACCGTCTCCCTGGCGATCGGCGCGGGCGTCATCTGGCTGGTCGGCGGGATCGCCGTCGGGGTGGTCTCGGCCGTGTGGAAGGGCAGCGTCTTCGACCGGATCGCCATGGGCGTGGCGCTCGCCGGGGTGTCCCTGCCGATCTTCTTCACCGGCCTGCTGGCGTTGGCCTTCCCCGTGCACGCGTGGGACTGGTTCCCCACACCGCGCTACGTGCCCCTGGTCCAGGACCCGGCGGCGTGGGCGGTGGGCCTGTTCCTCCCGTGGCTGACCCTGGCGTTCCTGCACGCCGCCATGTACGCGCGTCAGACCCGCGCGGGCATGCTGGAGAGCCTCGGCGAGGACTACATCCGCACCGCCCGGGCCAAGGGGCTCAGTGAACGCAGGGTGGTGCTCAAGCACGCGCTGCGGCCCACGCTGACCCCGATCGTCACGATCTTCGGCCTCGATCTGGGCCTGGTGCTCGGCGGCGCGGTCCTGACCGAGCAGGTGTTCTCCCTCAACGGCATCGGCCGGTACGCGGTCCAGGCGATCACCCAGAGCGACCTGCCGGTGATCCTGGGGGTGACCCTGGTCGGGGCGTTCTTCATCGTGGTCGCCAACCTGGTCGTGGACCTGGTGTACCCGCTCATCGACCCCCGTGTCCGCATCCACGACTAGACCCCGAGCGACGAAGAGGCCATCCGATGAGCGAGACTCCGCCCGAACCCACCGAGCCCGTCGTCCGGGTGGACGACCTGCGGGTGACGTTCCCGAC
>NZ_ANBC01000515.1 GCF_000341125.1 Nocardiopsis lucentensis DSM 44048
TGTCTTTACTTTATCAGGTGTTCCGTGTCCCGCCAAATCGGCGGTTTGGGATCAACCGAACGGGGTAAAGCACCCGTCTTTGTTCCACCTGCGTCGTATCCGTTCCGGTGATAACCATCGGTCTGGAAAGCGACTCCCCGACTCTACCGGATTCAAGTGGATGCCCGAACCACGATGAGGAGAGGAAGATATGGAGTGCGGCCCGGTTCTGAGCTGACCCCTGAGGATCGCTCGCCGTCCCGCAGCGACTCTTTCGAGTATAGGGAGATGACCTCTGGACGTCAAACCAGACCCCGGATCGGGTGGCAACCCGTGGATCCGGGGCCCTGTCGCCCCTGTCCGGGCGGCATCTTCAGGCCCCTGACGCGTCCGGACCTCACACCAGGACCGGGTGACCGCGTCGGCTCTGTCACTGTCAACTCGCTACCTGCCCAGGACATTCCTCATCGAAACTCCCATCCCGTCGACAACCGTCAGCACATCCCCGAACCCCCGCGATCACACCCGCGCACGCGTCGGGGCCGACGCCCCAAGGACATCGGCCCCGATCGGTACGGAGGCGTCGCGGGTCAGGCTCCGTCGAGGATGACTCCACCGACGTTGCGCTTGCCCTTGCGCAGCACGACGAACCGTCCCTCGAGGACGTCAGCCGCACTGATCCGCGCCTCGACGTCAGCGACCTTCACGTTGTTCACGTACGCCCCACCCTCCTGGATGGCACGGCGGGCGGCGGACTTGCTGTTGGTCAGACCGCTCTGCGCGAACAGCTCAGCGACGGTCGGCAGTTCCTCGACCGGCCCCGACACCTCGGCCTTGGGCACCTCCGACAGCGCGGCCTCCAGCGTGCGAGCGTCCAGTTCCGCCAGGTCGGCACGGCCGAACAGGGCCAGGCTGGCGTCGATGACCTTGCGGCACTCCTCCTCACCGTGCACGAGCGTGGTGAGCTCCTGTGCCAGGGCGCGCTGGGCGGCGCGGGCCTGCGGCCGCTCCTCGGTCTGGCGCTCCAGCTCCTCGATCTCGCTCCTGCTGAGGAAGCTGAACACCTTGAGGTAACGGATGACGTCGCGGTCGTCGGCGTTGAACCAGAACTGGTAGAAGGCGTAGGGCGACGTCAGCTCGGGGTCGAGCCAGACACTGCCCGACTCGGTCTTGCCGAACTTGGTGCCGTCGGCCTTGGTGAGCAGATTGGTGGTCAGGGCGTGCGCCTGGCCGTGCGGCTCGTTGCCGTCCATCCTGCGGACCAGGTCCAGCCCCGCCGTGATGTTGCCCCACTGGTCCGAACCGCCGGTCTGCAGGGTGCACCCGTAGCGCCGGTAGAGCTGGACGTAGTCGTAGGACTGGAGCAGCACGTAGCTGAACTCGGTGTAGCTCATCCCCTCGCCGTCGAGACGGCTGCGGACGGTCTCACGCGCGAGCATCTGGTTGACACTGAAGTGCTTGCCGACGTCGCGTAGCAGTTCGATCGCGTTGATCTCGCCCAGCCAGTCGGCGTTGTTGGCCAGGATCGCGTCGGTTGGCTCCGGCTGCTCGCCCTCGGGAGTGAACCGCAGGAAGGCCGACAGCTGCGTACCCAGGTTGTCGACCCAGTTCAGCACCGTCTCGACCGAGTTCATCTGCCGCTCGGCGGTGGGCTTGGGGTCACCGATAAGCCCCGTACCACCGCCGACCAGCGCGATCGGACGGTGCCCCGCCTGCTGGAAGCGGGCCAGGGTAAGGATCTGGGTGAGGTGACCGACATGCAGGCTGCCCGCCGTCGGGTCGAATCCGCAATAGAGGGTGATCGGACCATCGGCGAGCGCCTTGCGGAGTGCGTCAAGGTCGGTCGTCTGCGCGAGCAGGCCGCGCCACTGGAGTTCGTCGATGATGTCGGTCACTGTCGTCTCTCTGTCGCTAGGGCGGGCCCCGGGCCCGATCTGCTGGGAAGTGTAGGCCGGGTCATTGCGGACGATCACCCGGTTTTCCTCGTACCCCACGCTATCGGGCCCGCTGGGGTGACCATCCGCCACACACAACGCCGGGGGCCACCGGGAAGAATCCCGCCCCGGCGCCGCCCCTCGGTTCCTTGGTGGCCTTGACAGGAGAAAGCTAACAGGCTTAGCTTTTGGGCTATAAGCACTAGCCAATACAGAGGGGCTCGACGTGCACCATCTCCACCGCCCACAGGGGCGGATCGCCTACGACCTCTACGGCCCTGGAAACGACGGCACGCTCGTCGTCTGCGTTCCCGGGATGTTCGACCACCGCGCCTCGTTCCGGTTCGTCGGCGCCGCACTCGCCGCAGCCGGATTCCGAGTCGCGGTCATGGACCTGCGCGGCCACGGCGACAGTGACACCACCTTCGACCGCCACGACAACCGCGCGGCCGCCGAAGACGCCCTCGCGCTCATCGAGGAACTCGGTGGGACCGACGCCATCGTGGTCGGCTGCTCCATGGGCGCAGCCGCGGCGGCCATCGCCGCCCAGGAGCGCCCCGACCTGGTCGCCGGGATCGCCCTGCTGGGTCCGTTCCTACGCAACGCCAAGCCGAACCCGTTCGCCAGGATCGCGCAGAGGCTGCTGCTCGTCCGTCCCTGGGCGCCCAGGGCACTGGTGGCCTTCTACGACAGCCTGCACGCCGGTCGAAAGCCGGAAGGACACGAGGAGCAGAAGGCACGCGTCCTGGCGATGCTGCGCCCCGCGGACCGTTTCCGGGCCGTGTTCTCCACCATCTACGCGCCCAACGAAGAGGTTCTGGAGACGAGCGGCCTCAGGGCGAAGGCCGTGGTGCTCGTCGGCGAACAGGATCCGGACTGGCCGGACCCCGCGGCCGAGGCCGCGTGGGTGGCCTCGGTGGTCGGCGGATCCGTGGAGATGGTCCCCGAGTGCGGTCACTACCCGCAGTCCCAGCGGCCCGATGTCGTCGTGCCCGCCCTCCTGAACCTGGCCGAGCGGGTGCGTGCCGATGCCTAGGGCCGGACTGTCCCCACGGCTGGTGGCGGAGGAGGCGGCCCGGCTCATCGACGAGCAGGGTCTTGACGCCCTCTCACTGGCGGCAGTCGCCAAACGGTTCGGGGTGGCGGTTCCGAGCCTGTACAAGCACGTCGACGGCCTGACCGGGCTGCGGCGCGAGGTCGGCCTGCTTGGAGCGGCCGAACTCGGTGAGCTGCTGCGTGCCTCCGCCACCGGCCTCGCCGGGGTCGACGCACTACGCGCCGTGGCCGCGGCCTACCGCCGCTACGCGCACACCCATCCAGGTCGTTACGCCGCGCTCCAGCGGGCCCCCGGCGGGGACGACCGCGAGGCGCGACGGGTCTACGCCATTCCGGTGGAGGTGCTCACGGCAGTCCTGAGCGGGTTCGGCATCGACGGCGACCAGGCGGTGCACGCCGTCCGTGCCCTGCGCAGCGCACTGCACGGATTCGTGGACCTGGAGGCACAGGGCGGGTTCGGGCTGCCCGAGAACGTCGACGAGAGCTACGAACTCCTGGTCGAGGGGTTCGTGCGGGCCTTCCAGAGCTGGCCCGACACCGGGCCCGCACGAATCGGGGCCGAGAAGGGCGCCGAAGGCGCGCCGACGAGAGGAAGACACTGATGCTGGCCGGACATTTCGGCGTCGCGGGTGTTGTCAAGGCCTGGCGCCCGGCGCTGCCCATGGGGGCGCTGTTGGTAGCGACGCAGCTGCCGGATCTGGCCTTCGGGCCCTTGGCGCTGTTGGGCGCGGAGAGCATGGAACCGGCCGAGCCGGATCTGACCGGATACGGCTCGTTCTTGATCACCGCACCCTTCTCGCACGCCCTGGTCAGCAACCTGGTGTTCGCGTTCCTGGTGGGCGGGCTGACACACCTGTTCCTCCGAGACCAATGGGGCCGTGACGCCGGTCTGGTCCTCGGCGGTGTGGTGTTCAGCCACTGGCTGCTCGACCTGGTCGTGCACCGCCCGGACCTTCCCGTCCTGCCCGGTGGTGACGGCGACCTGCCCCTGCTCGGCCTGGGTCTGTGGGAGCTCCCGGTGGCGACGGCCGTGGTCGAGGGGGCCCTGGTGCTGGCGGGCGCCGTCCTGTACACGTGGCGTACCTTCCGGGGGCAACTGAGCCGGACACGGGCATCGCTGTACAGCGCGGGCATCGGACTGCTGCTCGTGGGATCGTTCGTGTACGACCTCCTCTCCGGTTAGCGTCTCCCCGGCCGATCCCCGCGGTCTCCTCCCGAGCACTCGTTCCCTCTCCACGCGTGAGGCGAGTCCCTGCCGGCCCGGCGCTGTTCCCCCTGGCCCGCGCATGCGCCAAGCTGGTGGGGCGCCCCGGAGCACCCCGCCCGGGGAATCGGACCGCGTTGGAGTACCCCCATGTCCAAGAAGATCCTCACCAGTGCCGCCGGTGTCCTCGTCGTCGTCGCGGCACTCGCCCTGTACCAGATGGGGGTGATCGACCTCGGCCCCCAGGAGTCGGACCAATCGGGTACCGGTGGCACCGCGGCCAACGGGGCACCCACCGAAGGGGCCGGCGAAACGCCGGCGAACGGTTCCCCCGACGCGGACGGGGCTCTCCAACTGCTGGAGGAACTGAGCATCGTGGAGGAGAACGATCCTCCCGGCTACGACCGTTCCCTCTTCCCGCACTGGGAGTCGGGGGTGCGGGACAACTGCACCGCCCGCCAGGTGGTCCTGCTGCGTGACGGTGAGAACGTGGAGGTCGACGACGAGTGCCAACCGGTCTCCGGTACCTGGTACAGCGAGTACGACGGGGAGACCCTCAACGAGGCCGGTGACATCGACATCGACCACATGGTTCCGCTCAAGGAAGCCTGGCGTTCGGGTGCGAGCGAGTGGACGACCGCCGAGCGCGAACGCTTCGCCAACGACCTGGACGCCTCCCCTCAACTGTGGGCCGTCAGCGCCTCCAGCAACCGCTCCAAGAGCGACGAGGACCCGGGTGACTGGCTACCCCCGCTGGAGTCCTTCCACTGCGACTACGCGGTGTCCTGGATCGAGGTCAAGCACACGTGGGAGCTCACCGTGGACCCGGACGAGGCGCGGGCCCTGCGCGAGGTGCTCGCGGGCTGCTGAGCCTCCGCCCGGATCGCCGGCCCATGGCCGCGTCCGCCCGTCCGACACGACGGGCGGACGCGGCCGCACCGCTCCGTCAGACGAGGGGACGCTGACTGATCCCGCGCGCCGTCGCCAGCAGTTCCTCCTGGCCGAGGAGTCCGAAGGTGTCCCGGACCTCCACCGCGACCCCCGGCTCGGGGGACCAGAAGGCCTCGGTCTCGCCGTGCAGGGCCCGGACCCCCTGGTTGTCGAACTCGTCGAGCTCCCAGTCGTCCGGGGAGCGCTCGTGGTACTCGGCGAGGAACGCGCGGACCGAGTCCAGGTCCGCGAGCCGGTCCCCGCGCATGACGAGAACCTGGAGGACGACCCTGGCGCCTCCGCCCTCCAAGGCCTTCTCCCACACGCGGGTGGAGAAGGACACGTCGCCCCACTCGTAGTCGAACTCGTCGACCGACGTCTGCTCGTCGACCTGCGCGGGCAGGTAACCGACGGTGAAGCCGTCCACGTCTCCTCCAAGGTCGGCGGCGGCCGGGGCCGCCGTGAGTACGAGTGCGATCAGGGCGGCGAGTGCCGCCACGAGCCGTCCGATCATGGTCATGGGCACCTCCGACGGTGGTCCCGGGCCCCTCCCGATTCCCCGTCCCCATCCATGATCGAAGCGCTTCGGTCCCCTCACCAGGGTGCGCCCGAACCTGTGGATAACTCCGCTCCGACACACCCCCGAACATTCCCGGAACCGCCCGCGGACGTCCTGTCCCGGTCGGCCACAGTCAGCGTTCGGGGACGTGGTGGTCGGTGAGGAACTCGGCGATCGCCAGCGAGGACGTGGCCGCGGGTGAGGGGGCGTTGCGCACGCACACCACCCGCCCATGGGTGTCGACGTGGAAGTCGTCGAGCAGGGCACCGTCCCGCCCCAGCGCCTGCGCCCGAACCCCGGATCCGGCGGGGCGCAGGTCGGCGGCGCTGATCTCGGGTACGAGCCGACGCGCCTGGCGGGCGAAGACCGCCCGCGAGGACGACACGAGGGCCTCGCGGACGCCCATCGTCCAGTGGCGGCGGGCCAGCTTCCAGAAGCCGGGCCAGGCGAGTGTCCGCGCGAGTTCGCGCGAGTCGAGGTCACGGGCCAGATAGCCCTCGCGCGCCGTCGCGAGAATGGCGTTGGGACCGGCCATGACCTCACCGTGGACGTGGCGTGTCAGGTGCACCCCGAGGAACGGGTACCTGGGGTCGGGGACGGGATAGACCAGCCCTCGCACAAGGTGGCGGCGCTCGGGGACGAGTTCGTGGTAGTGGCCGCGGAAGGGCACGACCCTGGGGTCGGCGGTCGATCCCGCCATCCGCGCGAGTTCGTCGCCGTACAGGCCGCCGCAGACCACGAGACGGTCGAAGCGGTGGATGCGCCGCTCGCCCTCGGGGGTTCCGGTGAGGACCTCGACCCCGTCGTGGTCCTGCCGCATGTCGATGACGGGAGTGTGCAGGAGCACACGCCCGCCGGAGCGACGCACGTCGTCGGCGAGTTGTTCGGCGACGGCGACGAAGTCGGTGATCGCCGTGGTGGGCGAGTGCAGA
>NZ_ANBC01000516.1:0-7454 GCF_000341125.1 Nocardiopsis lucentensis DSM 44048
CCGGGGCCGAGTCGGACCACGCCGGGGACGCCGTTGTCCTTCGCGCGCCGCTCGATGGCCTCCAGCCGCGCCGTGTCGTCGGCGTCGGCCGCGACGAGGAGCTTGCCGACCTCCTGGTAGGGCAGCCCGTGCTCCGCGCAGTACTCCCTGAGCAGCCCGACCCCTCGTCGGCACAGGGTGGCCTTGAGCGACCCCGGCCGGTAGTACAGGCCGGCGTGGACGACGCCGCTGTTGTGGCCGGTCTGGTGCGCGGCGACCCAGGCCTCCTTCTCCAAGACCGTGACGTGGACGCCCGGTCTCTGGAGGGCGAGCCGCCGGGCGAGGGCCAGTCCGATGATTCCGGCGCCGACGACGCCGACGTGTTCGGTGCTGCGCATGCCGGAACGCTAGCAACACCGAACACCGACGCACCTGGCAGGGTCGGTCAGAGTGACCTCAGTCCCACGAGAACCGCGTGCAGGATGTCCTGGTGGGCCAGTGGCCGGGAGGGGCCGCAGAGCTGGAGCGACCCGTCGTCCACCATGTCGGCGACGATCACTCGGACCTGGCCCACCGGCAGNCGTGCGTACCGGGCGTGCTCCAGTATGGCGCCGCGCTCGGGCCGCAGCCACTCCCGCCGTCCGGGCGTTCGGGCGGCGACGACGTGCCCGAGCAGGTCCATCCCGCGTCCGCGCGCGATGCCGCACGACCCCGCCGCGTCGGGGTCGCCCGCGTCGACCGCGAAGGGACGCAGGAACCTCTCCCGCCCGTCCCAGGCGCCGTCCGGGTCGGGCCGTGCCGTGTCGGGGACATCGGGCTCCGGTGCGCGTGGGACGTCGACCTCCGGAACCGGGACCGACCCGATGTCAGGGTCGGGGAGACGGTGACCGTCCCCGATTCCCGCCCGTGATGTCTCAGCGCTCACCGTGGCTCCCGTGCGGTGTGTGGGGCGGGGGGACGACCTGGGGCCCGCTGGGGTGTGCGGGGTGGGGGGGGACCCCGCCGGGCGGAGCGGTGACCTGGGGCCCGCTATGCCCGATACCGGGGACGGGTGCCCCTCCCCCTTCCTCGGGGTGCCGTGTGGGGTCAGGTATCGGACCGCCCGTCGGCACACCCGACGGCGGGGTCCCCCGTCCCGCGACCGTCGTCGCGTTCTCCAACGGTTCGAGGAGGGTGTCGGGAACGAGCACGGTCGCCCGTGTCCCGCCGTAGGGAGACGGGCGCAGCCAGACACGGACCCCGTGCCGTCCGGCGAGCCGGGCCACGACGAACAACCCGAGACGGGGGTCGTCGGGCAGGGCCATCACGTCGAACTCCGGAGGCTGGTCGAGCGTCCGCGCCGCGGCCGCGTACCCGTGCTCGGACATGCCCAGGCCCCGGTCCTCGACCTCCACCGTCAGACCGTCCGCCACGGGCGCGCAGCTGACGTCCACGGGGGTTCCGGCCGGAGAGAACTGGGTGGCGTTCTCCACCAGTTCCGCCAGCAGGTGGACGACGTCCTCGACCGCTTGCCCCTGGAGGAGGGCCCGCGGCGCCGAGGTCAGGCGCACCCGTTCGAAGTCCTCCGTCTCGGCGATGGCCGCGCGCAGCACGTCCACGAGCGGACGCGGCTGTCGCCAGCGGCGGGCCGACTGGCCGCCGCCGAGGATGATGAGGTTGTCGGCGTAGCGGCGTGCCCGTGTGGCCAGGTGGTCCAGACGGAACAGGCGGCGTAGTGCCTCCGGGTCCTGCTCGTGGTACTCGATCTCGTCCAGTAGGCGCAGTTGGCGCTGGACCAGCGTCTGGTTGCGGAAGGCGACGCCGAGGAACGCCCGGTTGGCGCCGCGCCGGATCTCCGCCTGGCGGACCGCCGCCTCCACCGCGGCGACCTGGGCGCTGTCCAGGGCTTCGGCGACCTGCCCGATCTCGTCGTCCCCGCACTCGTCCAGCAGGGGCAGCTCCTCGTGGACGTCGACCCGGTGTCCCCTCTGGGCCCGGTCGAGGATGGTGGGCAGGTCCTCGTCACGGTCCAGGATCTGTTCCCGAAGCCGGTCCAGCCGGTCGGTGAGGCGGCGCGAGGAACGGCCGACGACGGCGATCGCGGCGACGCCCGCGCCGAGGGTGGCCACCGCGGCGGCCACGCCGAGGGAGACGCGCAGCAGCGCGGTGCTCCAGGCCAGGTCGACGGTGCGTTCGACCTGGAGCCGGGTCAGCCCGTCCAGGGCCAGCGCGGCGGCGGCCGAGGAGCCGTCCCACTCGACGTCGGTGACGTCGATGTGGGTGTTCCATCCGGGGAGCGCGCCCTCGATCGCCTGATCACCCTCCCCCGTAGCGGCCTCGGCGATCGGGGAGCGGGTGACCACCCGGCGGCTGACCCTCTCGGCCCGGGTCCAGGCGTCCTGGGAGACCATCTCCTCATAGCGTTTCCTCACGCTGGGGTGCATGGCGGGTTCGGCGGTCTCCAGAGCGTCGCGGTAGGAGGCGGTGAGGTAGGTGAAGTGGGCGGTCTCCTCATAGCTCATCTCCCCCGCGGCGATGACCCCGGCCAAGAGCGCGTCCGCCCGGGCGAAGGCGGACCGGGCTCCGAGCAGTTCCTGGGTGAGGACCGCGTCGGTCAGATTCTCGCCGCCGTCGGTGGAGTGCAGAAGGGCGGTCGTGGCGTCCTGGACACCGTCGAGGACGTCGCCGTACCGGATCAAGGCCTCTCCTCGGCCCGCGTTCCCCTCGTCGACGTCCGTGCGCAGCTCGGTGAGCGCCGTGGGCGCCTCCTCGACCGTGGCCGCGCTGCGTTCGACCTCGTCACCGCCGACCGACGAGGAACCCGCAACGGTGACCGCCCGGGTCAGGGATGCGTCGGTGCGCTCACGCTGCGCCTCGAGCTCGGCGCGTCGTCCGTCGTCGGCCGCCTCCCGCTCGCCGAGGCCGAGATGGACGACGGTCAGACGCCGTTCGGCCCGTAGTTCGTTGGCTGCCGCGGAGTAGGCACGGGCCCCCTCCCTCGCTTGGGCGACCGCGTCCATCAGCTGGACCGCCTGGACCGTGCCCACAGCGGCCACGACGAGCCAGAGCGCCAAGAAGCACAGGCTCGGGATCAGCACGATACGGGTGAGCTGCGCGCGGATCGTGGGCGCGCGGTCGCGGGTTCTACGCATGGCCCCCTCCAGCCTGTGGATCCGCCGTGCTCCTCGGCAGGCGCTTCGGCGGAGTGCGGTCGTTGTGAGGCTATCGGAGTTTCATTGCCCTACGCTGTCAAACAATCACGAATAGTTATCCTTTGTGGCGGGAGCGTCCTCTCCAGGTGTGCTAAGGAATCCCTGTTTCGTCTCGAAACCCGCAGGTCACGGCAGCACACACGGCAAAGGGCCACCCGTGGAACGGATGGCCCCGTATGTCTTGCCGTGGGACTCGGCGTGTCGCGCCCCGGGTCAGGATTCCGGGCGGTGTCGGGAACCCACCGGCGCGGGGAGTTCGTCGACGGTCGGCGGCTGCTCGACCCCCAGCGAGTTGAGGACCTCGGCGTAGCGCAGCGCCGCGATCTTACCCAGAAGGCTGTCCGCCCCCAGCGATGTACCCAGTCGCGCCCCGAAACGCTCGGCCAGCGCCTCCAGATCCGCGCGGGGCAGCTCGGGCCCCAGCGCGCTCGGTGCGATCACCGGACGCTGGCACCCGCCCTGGCGGAGCTGGCCGACGGTCTGCTCCACCGACGCCGCACTGTCCAGATCCGCGGGCAGGACGGTCAGCCCGAGACGGGCCGCGAGCAGGACCGCGCTCACCCCGGCCGCGCCCACCGCGCCCTCACCGCCGACCGCGCCGACGACGACACCGTCAGCCATCGTCGTGTCTCGAGCCACCACGCTGATCAGGCGCATACGGTCGGCCCGCACGAAGCCGGCCTCGGCCAGGCGCAGGTGCAGGACCTCGGCCAGCATCGGGTGGGGACCCAGTCCCTCGGTGACGCGTACGTTCGCGCCCGAGGCGGCCACGGCCGCGGAGATCACCTCGGACACGGTCTCGTGCGGCGCGGTGACCAGGGGCACCACGACACCGGCCAGCGGACGGTCGTCCCCGTCGTCCAGTCCGGTGAGCGCCTCGGCGAGTGTCTGTTCGTCACCCTCGGTGTGTCCGAAGCGGATCGTGACCTCTGGGCGGTAGGCGCGTACCAGATCGGCCATCCGGGCACCGATCGACCCGCCGTCGGCGTCCCGGGCCTGTTCGGCCGTTCCCGGGACCGCCATGACCAGCGCGGGAGTACCGAACCAGTTGTCGAAGGACAACGGGTTGCGGTGTCGACCGGAACGACGCTTGGGGAGTTCGCGTGGAGGAAGTCGGTCTGAGTTTCGCATACCAGGATTCAGATAAGAGGCGGATGGGGCGATCAGGGCAGATCACGGCCAAGGTCACTGCCGCGACATTGTAGCGTTCAACACCGCATTTCGAGGGCGTGTGTCCCGAACGTATACCGGACCCGCCCGTCGGCCCGGCGCCGGGGCGCCGAACCTCATCCGCTCAGAGCCGGGCTCCGCACCCTGAGAACGTGCGTGATCAGCTCAACGAGGACCTCCTTGCACGACGTGCGTACCCGTGCGTCGGCCATCAGGATCGGGACGCCCTCGGTGACGTCCAACGCCTCGCGCACCTCCTCCGCCCCGTAGTCGTCGGCACCGTCGAACCGGTTGACAGCCACGACGAACGGCACCCCACGCCGCTCGAAGAAGTCGACGGCGTGGAAACAGGTGTCGAGCCTGCGTGTGTCAGCGAGCACCACCGCGCCCAGCGCTCCCTCGGACAACTCGTCCCACATAAACCAGAACCGGTCCTGGCCGGGCGTCCCGAACAGGTACAACACGATGTCCGAGTTAATGGTGATGCGACCGAAGTCCAGAGCCACCGTGGTCGTGGTCTTGTCCTCCACGCCTCCGGTGTCGTCCACCCCGAAACTGGCCTCGGTCATGACCTCCTCGGTACTCAGCGGGGCGATCTCGCTGACGGAGCCGACCAGGGTGGTCTTGCCCGCGCCGAACCCCCCGGCGACGATGATCTTGACTGCCTGCGGGATCGGCTCCTGCCGGGTCGGTTCCCGCGCCCCCGGCCGGGTCTCAGAGTCTGCGGATGCCATCGAGTACCGCCTGAAGTACTTTCTTCTCGGGAAGCTGGGTCACGGGTACGGAAGCCCGCGTGCGAACGTCTCCCTCAGCGACGAGATCGCCCAGGAGCACCTTCACCACGGTCATGGGGACATCGAGCCGTGCCGATATCTCCGCGACCGAGATCGGCCGCCGACACAGCCGCAGGATCTCCCGTTGCTCGGGCTCCAGGGGCCGTTCGGCCCGGCCGCGGACGGCGACCACGATGGTGATCATGTCCAACCGCGGCCCGTAGTCACTGGGGCGCGTGCGCCCCCTCGTCATCGTGTAGGGGCGGACCAGGGAGCCTCCTGGGGCATCACCCGCCAGGACGCCCGGCGAGGGCCCCTCGGAGGTCGGGTGGGTCCGCCCCCGATACCAGGGCGCGGACCGGCCGCCGACCGGCTCCGTGCCCGAGGTCCCGGTACCCGCCCCCTCCGCGGATACGGGTCCCGGAAGGACGATGCCACGTTGTTCGCCCGGTGTGTTCACGAACCCGTCCCTCCCATGGCGCTGAGTCCAGCGGACCGCCGGGGCGCAGCCGTGAGGAACTGCCCCACCCGCCTGACCCGCAGGTTCATCTCGTAGGCGACCAGACCGACATCCGCGTCCGCGCTGGCCAGCACCGCCAGGCAGGCCCCCGACCCCGCCGCGGTGACGAAGAGGTAGGAGTGCTCCATCTCGACCACGGTCTGGCGGACCTCTCCTCCGCCGAAGTGCCGTCCCGTCCCGCGCGCCAAGCTCTGGAACGCGGACGCGAGCGCCGACAGGTGCTCGGCGTCCTCGGCGGCCAACGCGCGGGACCGTCCCAGGGACAGCCCGTCGGCCGACAGCACGATCGCGTGGTCGGCGCCGACCACGCGATCGACCAGATCGTCCAACAACCAGTCCAGGTTGTCCGCGGCCTTGCTCTTGCCCACCATCTCAGTCGCTCTCTCCCGTGTGATCGTCGGTACCCGCACCGACCTGACCGTCACTTCCGTGTTCGCTCCCGTCGACATCCCCGGCCCGTCCGCGGCGCGTCCCCGCGTTGAAGGCGTTCATCATCTGGCGTGCCTGCTCCGGGCTCCGGCCCGCCGACCTCGGCGCGCGATCCTCGCCCCGGTCCTCCCTGAGCTGTGGTGCGAGGTTGGCCTGCCGCCTGCGTCTGGGCAGCCCGGGCCGGTCGGGACCGGCCCCCACGCGGCCGTGTCCGTGTTCCTCAGCCTCACCGGCGCCGGTTCCGTCGGCGTCCGGGGACGCCAGGTTGGGAACCCTCCGGAGCACGGGCGAGCCGGTACCGCGCGGGGACCGGCCCACGCGGGTGTCACCGTCCGGGTACGGGGGCACCGGGCGCAGCAGGGGGCGCTGACGTCCGGAGGGCCCGCCCGCGGCGGCGAGGATGTCGTGCGTGCGTGCCTGGTCCCACCGCTCCGGTGTGGCGTTCCCCCCTGTCCGGGCGACACCGTTGATCCGGGGCCGCTCAGTCCCCCCGCCCGTACCGGACGTGATGAGCGCCGACGGAATGAGCACGACGGCGCGCGTCCCTCCGTAAGGCGACGAGCGCAACTGCACGCCGACGCCGTGTTTGTGCGCGAGGCGAGCGACGACGAACAGGCCCAGCCGGGCGTCGGTGCCGGGGCCCATGACGTCGAACTCGGGCGCCTCGCTGAGGGTGGTGTTGGCCCTGAACAGGGCGTCCTCGGTCATGCCGAGTCCGCGATCCTCGACCTCGACGGCGACCCCCTTGGGCACGGTCTCGGTGGCGATGGTGACCTCGGTGTGCGGCGGGGAGTAGGCGGTGGCGTTCTCCACCAGCTCGGCCAGCAGGTGGATGACGTCGGCTACGGCGGCGCCGGCCAGCGAGAGTTCGGGTACGGAGGTCACCCGGACCCGCGCGTACTCCTCCGTCTCGGAGATGGCGCCGCGCAGGATGTCCATGAGGGGGATGGGGTGGCGCCAGCGCCGACCGGGCTGCGCCCCGCCGAGGATGATGAGGTTCTCAGCGTGGCGACGGCCGCGGGTGGCCAGGTGGTCGAGCTGGAAGAGGCTCTCCAGCAGGTCGGGGTCCTCCTCCTCGCGTTCGACCCGGTCCAGCAGTTGGATCTGGCGCTGCACGAGTGACTGGTTCCGGTGGGCGATACCGAGGAAGACCCGGTTGACGCCCGCCCGGAGGTCGGCCTGTTTGACGGCGGCGCTGACGGCGGTGCGCTGGGCGATGTTGAAGGCGTCCGCGACCTGGCCGACCTCGTCGTCTCCGTGGTCGAGCTGCTTCATCTCGGTGTCGAGGTCGACGGTGTCGCCCGCCTCCAGTCGACGCACGATGCGGGGCAGGTCCGAACGTGCGGTGCCGAGGGTGTCGGAGCGCAGTTTGGCGAGCCGGTAGGTGAGCCG
>NZ_ANBC01000516.1:7460-15159 GCF_000341125.1 Nocardiopsis lucentensis DSM 44048
GTAGGCCACGGTGCCCGCGAACAGGGAGACGATGCCGCCGCCCAGGGCGAGGGTGAGCATCCAGGAGCTGGCGTCCTCCCCGGCCGTGACGACGGATCCGGTTCGGGCGTCGATGACGGCGCCCAGATCGTCGGTGACGCGGTCGGCCGCCGCACGCCACCCGTCGGTCCCGATGGGCGGGGTGGTGTCACGGGTCTGTTCCGCCGTCACCGGATCGATGGTGATCGGGGGGTCGTGGCGGGCGAGAGTGTCGGTGATGTCGAGGGCCTCGTGCCAGGCGTCGCTCTCGGCGAGCGCACTCGCGGTGGGGGCGTCCGCGTCGAGGGCGGACCGGCCGGGGCTGCTGGTGGTCACCCGGTGGCGGGCGTCGGCGGCGAGCTCGGCGACGCGCAGCTGGTCCTCGCGGGTGAGGCGGTCCCCCGCGAGGATCGCGCTGACGCGGGCGTCGGTGTGGCTGAAGCTCTCCAGGGCCCACATGAGGTCGGTGGCGGCGGAGGCCTCGGCTGAGGCGGGGCCGTCGTCGAGAGCGCGCGCGATGCTGGCGTAGAGCCGAATGCCCTGGTGGACTGCCTTGGTGTAGCTCGCGATCGTGTCCTCGGTCCCACCGGGGGCGGCGAGGTTGTCGGCGCGGGTCTGCTCGACCTCGTCCAACGAGGTGAAGAACGCGTCAGCGAGGTCGGGGACACCCGGCTCATCGCGTGCGCCGAGGCTGCCGCGTAGGTCCCGCACGCGTTCGAGGGCCGTATCCGTGGAGCCGACGGCGTCGACGAAGGGGCGTCGCGTCTCGGGCCCGGGGGCCGCCAGGTACTCGACGCTGAGTCGGCGCTCCTCCTGGAGCCGGGCGAGCGCGCCGGCGAGTTCGATACCGTCGCGTCCGTCGTTGACGGCGGCGCGCAGGGAGACCGCCTGGATGAGCGTGGCCGTGCTCAGGACGACGAACAGGGCCAGGAAGGTGATGCTGGGGATCAGCACCATCCTGTTGAGCTGTGCTCTGATGCCGTGACCGGTGGTGACCGGCTGTCCCATCGCGCTCCTCCCCACCGACTGGTCGCGAGCTCCGATCGGCGTGGCCCCTCCGCACCCGGTCGGACTGGCCGTCCGGGGGTCGTCGCGTGGCGTGCCGGGCCCGTGGAGGCACGCGCGATCCCGCTGTGCGCGGGGAGTACAGGCAAGGCCACGTTTGGTGCCCGCAGACTCAGGACGCTATCGCACTCAGGGACCCGGTGCCGGGGGAACGCGGAAATGGATACGCGGTGGCCGCTGGAGCCGTGGAAGCGGACGTGGTACGGGCTCGGATACGACGAAGGGGGATCGCGCCGCCAGCGACGTTTGAGGGTGGTGGAGGGTGACGAAGAGGGAGGGACCGCGCCGCAGGCGACGTTTGAGGGTGGTGGAGGGTGACGAAGAGGGAGGGACCGCGCCGCAGGCGACGTTTGAGGGTGGTGGAGGGTGACGAAGAGGGAGGGACCGCGCCGCAGGCGACGTTTGAGGGTGGTGGAGGGTGACGAAGAGGGAGGGACCGCGCCGCAGGCGACGTTTGAGGGTGGTGGAGGGTGACGAAGAGGGAGGGACCGCGCCGCAGGCGACGTTTGAGGGTGGTGGAGGGTGACGAAGAGGGAGGGACCGCGCCGCAGGCGACGTTTGAGGGTGGTGGAGGGTGACGAAGAGGGAGGGACCGCGCCGCAGGCGACGTTTGAGGGTGGTGGAGGGTGACGAAGAGGGAGGGACCGCGCCGCAGGCGACGTTTGAGGGTGGTGGAGGGTGACGAAGAGGGAGGGACCGCGCCGCAGGCGACGTTTGAGGGTGGTGGAGGGTGACGAAGAGGGAGGGACCGCGCCGCAGGCGACGTTTGAGGGTGGTGGAGGGTGACGAAGAGGGAGGGACCGCGCCGCAGGCGACGTTTGAGGGTGGTGGAGGGTGACGGGCGGGCACGCCCGCCACCCGCGGACGCGCCCGCCGCCGCCCCGGATCCCGGTTACCCGGCCTGAGCGATGAGCTGGTCGGCGAGCCAGCCGTCCCGGTGCTCGGCGACCCCGGCGCGCAGACGCTCCAGCTGGTCGGCGACGCGGACCGGCGCTGTGCCGCCCTTCCCGGCACGGGAGGCGAGGGAGCCCTGGACGGTGAGGACCTCGCGCACCTTCGGCGTGAGGTGCTCGGAGACGGCCGCGAAGTCGTCGTCGGTCAGGTCGGGCAGGTCGATCCCGCGCTCCTCGCACACGCGCACGCAGGCCCCGGCGATCTCGTGCGCCTCGCGGAAGGGCACGCGCTCACGGACGAGCCACTCGGCGATGTCCGTGGCCAGGGAGAAGCCCTGGGGCGCCAGCTCCGCCATGCGGTCGGTGTGGAAGGTGAGCGTGGCGACCATGCCGGTCATCGCGGGCAGCAGCAGGTGGAGGCTGTCGACCGCGTCGAAGACCGGCTCCTTGTCCTCCTGGAGGTCCCGGTTGTAGGCGAGGGGGAGCCCCTTGAGGGTGGTGAGCAGGCCGGTGAGGTCACCGACGAGTCGGCCGGCCTTGCCCCGGGCGAGTTCGGCGACGTCCGGGTTCTTCTTCTGCGGCATGATCGACGAACCGGTGGAGAAGGCGTCGTCCAGGGTGACGAAGGAGAACTCCTTGGTCGCCCACAGGATGACCTCCTCCGACAGGCGGGACAGGTCCACGCCGATCATGGCCGTGACGAACGCGAACTCGGCCACGACGTCGCGGGCGGCGGTCCCGTCGATCGAATTCTCCGCCGAGGCGGGGAAGCCCAGCTCGGCGCCGACCGCCTCCGGGTCCAGGCCCAGTGACGACCCGGCCAGCGCGCCCGACCCGTAGGCGGACACGGCGGCCCGGCGGTCCCAGTCGCGCAGGCGCTCGACGTCGCGCAGCAACGGCCAGGCGTGGGCCATCAACTGGTGGCCGAGGAGCACGGGCTGGGCGTGCTGGAGGTGGGTGCGGCCGGGCATGGCCGCGTCGGGGTGCGCCCCGGCCTGGTCGGCCAGGGCACGGACCAGCGCCAGGAGCTCGTCGGCGATGGAGCGGGCCTCCTCGCGCAGGTACATGCGCACAAGGGTGGCGATCTGGTCGTTGCGGGAGCGTCCGGCCCGTAGTCGGCCGCCCAGCTCGGGACCGACCCGTTCGATGAAGCCGCGCTCCAGGGCGGTGTGCACGTCCTCGTCCTCGAAGACGGGGGTGAACGCGCCCGATGCGACGTCGGTCTCCAGCCGGTCCAGCCCCTCGATCATCCGGTCGAGTTCGTCTGCGGTGAGCAGTCCGGCGCGGTGCAGCGCGCGGGCGTGGGCGCGCGATCCGGCGATGTCATGCCGGGCGAGCCGCCAGTCGAAGTGGGTGCTCAGCGAGAGCCGGGCCAGCGCCTGGTCGGGGCCGCCCTCGAAGCGGCCGCCCCAGAGGCGCAGGGCCTCGGGCTGGCCGGTGCCTGGCGTCTCGGTGCCGGGCTGATCGGCCATGGTGGTCTCCTTCGGTGGAACGTGGACGTGGACGTGTGGGGGGTGGGCCTCAAGCTACTCCCGGGGTGGTCGGCCCGAGGGGGCTACCGTTCGGCTGCCGTCAGGTGAGGGTGGCGGCGGGTGAGGGGCGGGCGAGAACCCCCGGCCTTTCGGGCACCCGAACACGAGCCGAAGCGAAGGCTCGGAGAGAGCACCCACTCAGGGCCTGCGGTCGGCCAGGCGTAGGAGCGCGTCGGCCAACTCCTCGCCGCCCTGGGGGTCGCGGGATATCACCAGGATGGTGTCGTCCCCGGCGATGGTGCCCAGGATGGCGTGGAAGTCGGTGTGGTCGATCGCCGAGGCGAGGAACTGGGCGGCCCCGGGAGGGGTACGGACGATGACCATGTTGGCGGAGGCCTCGGCCGACACCAGCAGGTCCTCGGCCAGCCGGGTCAGGCGGGCGCCGGAGGCCTCCGACAGGTCGAGCGTGTCGGGGCGGGTGCGTTGCAGCCNCGTCGGCGGTGCGCAGCTTGACCGCGCCGAGTTCGTCCAGGTCCCTGGAGAGGGTGGCCTGGGTGACCTGGACGCCCGCCGCGGCCAGGCGTTTGGCCAGCTCGCCCTGGGACCGGACGTCCTCGCGGGTGAGGACGTCGGTGATCCGGGCGTGCCGGGCCGCCTTGGTCATCGGCGCGGTACCGGCGTCGTTGGTCATCGGCGCTCGCCCCCGGTGTCCCCACTGGCCCCCAGGAGGAAGGCGAGGAGGGCCTTTTGGGCGTGGAGGCGGTTCTCCGCCTCGTCCCACACCACGCTCTGGGGGCCGTCGATGACCTCGGCCGCGATTTCCTTGCCCCGGTAGGCGGGCAGGCAGTGCAGGACGATCGCCTCGGGGTGCGCCGCGCCGAGGAGTGCGGTGTCGACGATGTAGGGGCGGAAGGGCGCCTCGCGATCGTCGGCCTCGCCCTCCTGGCCCATGGAGACCCAGGTGTCGGTCGCCAGGACGTCGGCGCCGTCGGCCGCCTCGCGAGGATCGGTGGTGACGGTGACCGAACCGCCCGTGTCCTTGGCGATCTCGGCGGCGCGGGCGAGGACGGCGGGGTCGGGATGGTAGCCCTCGGGCGCTCCGACCCGCACGTGGAGTCCGGCCGTGGCGCCGCCCAGCAGGTAGGAGTGGGCCATGTTGTTGGCGCCGTCGCCGAGGTAGGCGAGGGTGAGGCCGGCCAGGGCGCCCTTGTGCTCGCGCACGGTCTGGAGGTCGGCGAGGATCTGGCAGGGGTGGAACTCGTCGGTGAGGGAGTTGACCACCGGCACCGAGCTGGAGCGGGCGAGGGTCTCCAGGTCGGCCTGGGCGAAGGTCCGCCAGACGACGGCGGCCACCTGGCGTTCCAGGACACGGGCGGTGTCCGCCAGGGGTTCGCCTCGGCCCATCTGGGTGGTGGCGGTGTCCACGACCAACGGGGTGCCGCCGAGATCGGCGACACCGACGCTGAAGGACAGCCGGGTCCGGGTGGAGGGCTTGTCGAAGAGGAGCGCGACGGTCCGCGGTCCGGCGAGCGGGCGGTGGTCGAAGCGATCCTTCTTCATCGCGTCGGCGAGGTCGAGCACCCGGGCCTGTTCGGCCGGGGAGAGGTCATCGTCGCGCAGGAAGTGCCGGTTCATGACTGCTTCTCCTTCGTGGCGGCGGCCTCGGCGGCGTCGAGGACGGTCGGCAGGGCCTCGATGAACACGCCGATCTGCTCGGGTGTGATGACGAGGGGCGGGGCGAGGCGGATGGTCTCGGGGCCCACTGCGTTGACGAGGAAGCCTCGGACGGCGGCCTGGTCCTGGACGTGGGCGGCGACGGGGGCGGTCAGGGTGAGGGCCCGCCAGAGTCCGCTGCCGCGCTGCCCCTCCAGGAGCGGGTGGTCGATCGCGTCGAGCTGTTCGGCGAGCAGGTCGCCCATGACGGCGGTGTGGGCGAGCAGGCCCTCGCTCTCGATGGTGTCGAGGACGGCGAGGGCGGCGGCGCACGCCACGGGGTTGCCGCCGAACGTGGAGCCGTGGTCGCCCTTCTGGAAGGCGTCGGCGTAGTCCCCGAAGCCGACGCAGGCGCCGATGGGCAGTCCGCCGCCGAGGCCTTTGGCGAGGGTGAGGACGTCGGGACGCACGCCCGCGTCCTGGTGGGCGAACCACTGGCCGGTGCGCCCGACACCGCTCTGGATCTCGTCGAGGACGAAGGCGGCCCCGGTCTCGTCGCACACGGCGCGCACGCCCGCGAGGTAGCCCTCGGGCGCGGGGACGACCCCGGCCTCGCCCTGGGTGGGCTCGGTGAACACGGCGACGCAGCCCGTGTCGACGGCCTCGGTGAGGGCGTCGATGTCGCCGTGGGGGACGAACCGCACGTCCATCCCGTAGGGACCGAAGGGCTCACGGATGGAGTCCTTGCCGGTCAGGGCGAGGGAGCCGGAGGTGCGGCCGTGGAAGCCGCGCGTGGCGGCGACGAAGTAGTGGCGGCCGGGTCCCGCGGCGCGCTTGACGAGCTTGAGGGCCGCCTCGTTGGCCTCGGTGCCGGAGTTGGCGAAGAAGACCTTGGCGTCGCCTCCGAGGAGGGCGACGAGTCGTTCGGCGAGCTCGACCTCGCGCTCGTGGACGAACAGGTTGCTCGTGTGGGCGAGCGTGGCCGCCTGGTGGGCCACGGCCTTGACGAGGGCGGGGTGTCCGTGGCCGAGACCGGAGACCGCGATTCCGGCGATGAGGTCAAGGTACTGGCGGCCGTCGACGTCGTAGATCTCGCAGCCTCGCCCGAGGCTGAGGGCGATGGGAGGGACCCCGTAGTTGGGCATGAGCGCGGCGGAGAACCGCTCGCGCAGGTCGGCACCGCTGGTCACTTCACGCCTCCTGTGCTGTGGGTGGTGGTGTCGGTGGGGCGCCAGGGGCGCGGGTGGTGGCCGTTCCCGGCGAGCAGGGCGGCTTCGAGTTCCTCGTCGGCGACCATGGTGCCCACCCCCTGGTCGGTGAAGACCTCCAGCAGGAGCGAGTGCGGGACGCGGCCGTCGATGATGTGCGCCTGGGGCACGCCGCCCTCGACCGCGTGCAGGCAGGCCTCCATCTTGGGCAGCATGCCAGACGACAGGGTCGGAAGGAGGGAGCGCAGCTCGTCGACGTTCAGGCGGCTGATCAGCTCGGTGTTGTCGGGGTAGTCGGCGAAGAGCCCCTCGACGTCGGTGAGCATGATGAGCTTGCTGGCCCCCAGGGCGACGGCCAGCGCGGACGCGGCGGTGTCGGCGTTGACGTTGTAGACGCCCCCGTCGTCGGCGCGGGCGACGCTGGAGACCACGGGGATGCGGCCGTCGGCGAGGAGCGCGGCGACGGCGCCGGGGTCGACGGCGGTCACTTCGCCGACCCGCCCGATGTCCACGGTCTCGCCGTCGACGGTGACGGTCTTGCGTTCGGCGGTGAGGATGTTGGCGTCCTCCCCGGACACGCCGACGGCGAAGGGGCCGTGCTGGTTGACGAGGCCGACGATCTCGCGGTTCACCTGGCCGGTGAGGACCATGCGCACGATGTTCATGGCCTCGTCGGTGGTCACGCGCAGGCCGGCGGTGAAGGTGGACTCCACCCCGGCACGGTCGAGTTCGGCGCTGATCTGGGGGCCGCCGCCGTGGACGACGACGGGGCGCAAGCCGGCGTAGTGCAAGAACACGATCGACTCGGCGAAGCGGACCCGCAACTCCTCGCTGACCATGGCGTTGCCGCCGTACTTGACCACGACGGTGCGGCCGTGGAAGCGGGAGAGCCACGGCAGCGCCTCGATAAGGTTGGCGGCCTTGTCGATGGCGCGTGCCCGGTCCTCCACGGGGTCCGCGGTGGAGCCGTGTTCGGCGTCGGGGTTGGGTTGCTGGGCGGGCGGACGGGAGATCATGTGGGTGTTCCGTGGTCGGTGGCGGGGACGTCGGTGCCCGTGGCTCCGGTGTCGGTGTCGACCTGGGCGGCCAGGTCCGCGCAGACCTCGGCGAGCAGCGCGGCGAACGCGTCCGGGTCGGGGCGGACACCGCTGGCGCCGCTGGCCATGAGCAGTGCGACGTCGTTGGTGGCGGTCAGCGGGGCGAAGGACTTCGCCATGGCCGGGGCCAGCACCTCCTGGCACTGGTCGGCGGTCAGGTCCGCGTCCGTGGTGAGCACGCACTGGACGGTGGCCACGGAGGGGTCGGGCCCCTTGGCCATCGCTCCGACGGTGTAGCCGTCGCCGCGTCGGAAGACGATCTTGGCGACGGTGTCGGTGGTGCGGATCGCGTC
>NZ_ANBC01000517.1 GCF_000341125.1 Nocardiopsis lucentensis DSM 44048
CCGTCGCACAAGGAGTCCAGGGGCGGCCGGACGTCGGCGGGGCCGCTGGAGCACACCACGATCTCGGCGGCGGAATCGGACAGGGCGTCGGCGGTGTGTTCGGCGACGGCGTGCACGTCCTGGAAGCCGAGGGGACCGGTACCCGCGTTGGCGCCGTCGGAGTTGAGGACGGCGGCGCGCACGCGCCCGCCCGCGACGACCTGCGCGGACCACAGGACCGGTGCGGCTCGGTCGGTTCCGCCGGTGAACACGGCCCCGGCCGCTCGGGAGGGACCGTCGTTGACGACGACGGCGACGTCCCGGGCGCCGCCGGTGGACAGACCCGCGGCGACTCCCGCGGCGCGGAAGCCCCGGGGTGCGGTGACACTCACGGTGTGCCTTTCTGTCTTGGGGCGTGTCAGGGAGCGACCGCGGTGAGCGGCAGTCCGGTGGTCTCGGGCAGGCCGAGGGCGAGGTTGGTGCTCTGGACGGCGCCGCCCGCGGTGCCCTTGGTGAGGTTGTCCAGGGCGGCGACGGCGACCATGCGGTTCGCGTCGGGATCCACGGCGACCTGGAGGAGCGTGGTGTTGGCCGCGAGGGTCATGGCGGTGCTGGGCCAGGTGCCCTCGGGCAGGAGGTCGGTGAAGGGCTCGTCGGCGTAGGTGGTCTCGTAGGCGGCGCGGACCTGCGCGGCGGTCACGCCGGGACGCAGGGGAGCGGTGCAGGTGGCGAGGATGCCGCGGGGCAGGGGGGCGAGGACCGGGGTGAAGGACAAACGGACGGGTTCGCCGGTCACGGAGGTCAGGTTCTGCACGATCTCTGGGTTGTGGCGGTGGGTTCCGCCGACACCGTAGGGGCTCAGGGCCCCCATGATCTCACTGCCGACGAGGTGCGGCTTGGGTGCCTTGCCCGCACCCGAGGTGCCGGTGACGGCGACGACGGTCAGGTCGGGCTCGACGAGCTGTTCCGCCAGTCCGGGGAAGAGGGCGAGGGTG
>NZ_ANBC01000518.1:0-1453 GCF_000341125.1 Nocardiopsis lucentensis DSM 44048
TTCCGGGAGACCGTAGGGCCAGGTGCCCGCGTGCGGGGTGCCGTAGAAGCGTTCCCAGGCGGCCGCGTCGTTCAGTCGGAAGTCGGCGCCGCAGTCGACGACCAGGACGTCGTCGCCCAACTGCTGGGCGATGTCGGCGGACTGGCCGTGCGGCAGGGCGAGGTAGACGATGTCGTGGCCGCGCAGCTCCTCCACGGTGGTGGGGGCCAGTACGCGGTCGGCGAGCGGGCGCAGGTGCGGCTGGTGCTCGATGAGGGGGGATCCGGCGTTGCCTCCGGCCGTGAGGGCACCGATCTCGATCTCCGGGTGGCCCAGCAGCAGACGCAGCAACTCGCCTCCCGCGTATCCGCTGGCTCCGGCGATCGCGGCGGTGTATCCCATGGTGCTCCCCCATTCGAAGCTGACTGAACTATCATGCACGCCTCTGCAAGTTTATGCAAACGTACACGAAAGAGACCCGGCCGCTCCGGCCGGGGTCGTAACGCACGCGAAGGGGACCGGCACGTCGACTGCTCGGTGACCTCGATCTGCCAGCGTGAGGTCGGTTTCCCAGGAACCTGCCGGCAGAGTTCCTCCCGCCCCTTGACGGCCTCCGAGGCCAGGGATGCGGGCCTCGTCCGCACGAGGGCGAGCAGGAGACGCGACGCGGTCCCCGCGCCTCGGGCTCACTCCACCCCCCGGAGGAGGCACCGGACCGAGGTCGGCGTCAGGGTCACCCTGACGGGTCAGCGCCGCGAGGGTCTCGAGAGCGGCGCAGACCTCGGCGGTGTGCCTCCACCGTGTCACCGGGGGAAAGACCGGGGCAACCGAAGAACTGGTCAGCGACCCGCGATGCGGGTGGCCAGCCCGGCGAACCGGGAGGTGTGGGCGCGCTCCTCGGGGGTGCGGGACTCACGGCGGTCGGCCGTGCGGTAAAGACCGTAGATCACCTGCGTGCCCACCCAGCGCAGGGGTTCGGGTTCCCAGCCGCGGACCTGGTGGCCTACCCACGGCAGGCGGGTGAGGTCGGTGCTCCGGCCGAGGACGAGGTCGCGCAGGGTCCGCCCAGCGAGGTTGCTGGTGGCCACGCCGCTGCCCACGTAACCGCCCGCCCAACCCAGGCCGGTCTCGGTGTCCAGGTGCACGGTGGGGCACCAGTCGCGCGGCACACCGAGCACTCCGGACCAGGCGTGCTCGACCGGCACGTCGGCCACGTCGGGGAACATGCGCGTGAGGGCGCGCCAGAGCTCGGCGATCGCCTGCGGCTGGGTGGATCCGTCCCGGTCCTGAGCGGATCCGAAACGGTAGGGCACACCCCGGCCGCCGATGGCGATGCGGTCGTCGGCGGTGCGCTGGGCGTAGACGTAGGAGTGCGCGGTGTCGCCCAGGACCTCGCGTCCGCTCCAACCGATCTTCTCCCACAGGGCGGGGGCGATCGGCTCGGTGGCGATCATCGAGGAGTTCATCGGCAGCC
>NZ_ANBC01000518.1:1458-13353 GCF_000341125.1 Nocardiopsis lucentensis DSM 44048
GTGCCGCGGATGACGTGGTCGGCGTACACGGTGCCGTGGTCGGTGACGGCGGCGGGGCGACCGGTGTCCCGGCGCGGGCGGATCTCCTCCACGGAGGTGCCCTCGAAGATGTCCACGCCCAGGGACTCGACCACACGGGCCAGGCCCGTGACGAGTTTGGCGGGCTGGACGCGGGCCGCGTGCGGGGAGTAGGCGGAGGCCACGGCGCCGTGGACGGCCAGCCGGGGCTCGTGCTCGGGCTCCAGCACGTGGATGTCGTCGGGCCAGTAGCCCCACTCCTGGAGGTAGTCGATCTCCTCGACCAGGCGGTCGCGCTGGGCGGCGTTGGTGGCGACCAGGCGCATGCCGCCCTTGACGATGTCGGCCTCGATCCCCTCGGCCTCGGCCACGGAGGCGACCTCGTCGACCGTCGCCATCATCGCGCGCTGCAGGGCGATCATGGCGGCCTTGCCGTGTGACTGCGCGTAACGTTCACGGGAGCCGGCGAACTCAGCCGACAGCCACCCTCCGTTGCGCCCGGAGGCTCCGAATCCGGCGAACTCGCGCTCGACGATCGCGACCCGCAGGTCCGGCTGGGCCTTCTTGAGGTAGTAGGCGGTCCACAACCCCGTGTAACCTGCGCCGACGACGCAGACGTCGTAGTCCGCGTCGCCGGGCAGGGCCGCCCTGCGCTCGGGCAGCCCGGACTCGCGGAACCAGAACGAGACGGCGCCGTTGCAAAAGCGCGAGGATCGGGGAATCGGCCTCATCTGCGCGGCTGTGGTGAAAAGTCTCATCATTCCCCCCGGAACCTCATCGCCCACGGCCCACCCCGCGTGGGACCCCAGAACTCCCGCCAACCTACACGGGAACGAAGGCGCGTGGGATGTTTTCGACACGTTCGGGCGGATCGGCGTGGGGAGGTCGGAGGAAAACGACTACACAGCGTCCGAGCCGAGGATCCCGTCAACGGCACGCACTGTCACGGAGAGTACGCGCCAGCGAGGCCAGTTGTCGAACTCCGTCAGCGCCGAGCGGGTCCAGGACGTGCTCGCGGAGCCGTTCAACGTGCTTGACGCGCACCTGGTCGATGAAGGCCAGTCCGGCGTCGGTGAGGGTCGCGTACACGACCCGGCGGTCGGAGTCACAGGCCGCCCGCTCCAGGTAGCCCTCGCGCTCCAATCGATCGGCGAGCTTGGTGAAACCGCCCGTGCTCAGGCTGACCTCACGTGCGAGGCGACTCATGGGCAGCCGGTGGCCGGGGGTCCGCTGGAGGCGGATGAGCACCTCGAACCAGGGGCCCGCCATGTCCCTGCCGTCCGGTGTCACCCCGCCGAGCAGTTTGGGCTGGAGCGCGTTCATCGCCTCGTGGAGCAGCCCCCAGGCGGTGATGAGGTCATCGTCGCTGGGCACCCCGGAGCCCACACCCGCTGAGCCGTCTGCCGTCCGTGCCGTCATGTCCCGCGCTCCCCCGTCGTCCGCGGGTGGGCTCCGACGCTTCCCACCCTCAAGAAATATCTTCCCAGAAAATATTACTCGATGGTGGAGATAGAGGCCAGCACGTTCCCGGCGCCGCACCCGAAGCGTGACGATACGCATCGGATCGGATATTCCAGAGGCGGCGGAGAGGGTGGAGAGGAGGGGCCGGTGCGGGGTTCGTCCTTGATCGTGTCCCTGCCGTCTTCGGGGCACGGCAGGGACACGATCCCTCAGTGCCTCGCGGCCACCGCGTCCAGGGCGGCCGTGAGAGTGGAGACCATGTGGTCGATCTGCTCCCACGTGATGACGAGGGGCGGCGAGACGAGCAGCGCCCGGGGTACCGGCCGCAGGATGACCCCGCGGGAGCGCGCCTCGGCGAACACCTCCGCCGTGGTGATCCCCCGTTCGGTGAGCGCCTCCTCGGTGAGTTCCACGGCGCCCATGACACCCACGCCCGACCGGACCTCGGCCACCAGCGGGTGGCCGCTCAGGGTGCGCAGCGCGCTGTCGAGGTGGCGCTCGACCTCCAGCGACACCGTGAACAGGTCCTCGCGCTCCAGGATGTCCAGGTTGGCCATGGCCGCGGCACAGCACGCGGGGTGCCCGGCGTAGGTGGTGCCGTGCATGAACGGGTGACCCGGTTCGTTCCAGAACGGATCGGCCACCCGCCCGCTGACCACCACCCCGCCGAGGGGCAGGTACCCGCTGGAGACACCCTTGGCGAACACGATCATGTCCGGGCTGACACCGAAGCGCTCGATGCCGAACCAGTTACCCATCCGGCCGAAGCCGCAGATGACGCTGTCGACGACGAACAGTACTCCGTACCTGCGACAGACACTCGCCACCTCGGCGAAGTAGCCCTCCGGCGGCGCGAACACGCCGCCGGCCCCGATGACCGGTTCGGCGAAGAAGGCCGCCACCCGCTCCGGCCCCACGCGCAGGATCTCCGCCTCCAGAGCGTCCGCGGAGTCGTACGGGACCACGGAGGTGTCCTCGACGAGCGGACCGTAGCCGGTGCGGAAGCGCTCCATGCCGATGATGCTGGTCCCGAAGCCGTGCAGTCCGTGGTAGCCACCGGTGCGGCTGATGAGGTGGGTGCGCTGCGGTTGCCCGAGGACCCCCCAGTAACGACGGGCCAGCTTGGCGGCGGTGTCGATCGACTCGCCTCCCCCGCAGGTCAAGATGACCTTCGGGTCGTCGACCGGCGCGTGCGCGGCCAACCGTTCGCTCAGCTCCCAGGCGGGCCGGTTGGTGAAGTCCCCGTAGACGGTGTAGGCCTCCAGGGTGCTGATCTGCCGGTGGACCGCGTCCGCGATCTCGGTGCGGCCGTGCCCGACGTTGCTGTACCAGAGGCTGGACGTCCCGTCCAGATACCGGTCGCCGGACGTGTCCCAGAGCCACACACCCTCGGCGCGCTCCACGACGAACTCCGGGCCGGTGGCCACGGTGTTCATGTCGCAGAAGGTGTGCCAGAGGCGACTGGGCCCCCTGTGTTCCTTCGGGACGAGCGCGGACGAGACAACCGTTTCGGTCATATGGCGACCTCCGAGCCGAGTCATGCGCATGAGCGCAGCGGAAAACTCAGGTTGAACCGACCCACACTTGGGCGCCCAGAGTGTGTCAGGTGCTTGCAGGCTAAGTTCTCCACCCACCAGTGAGCAAGAGCCAAAACGATCCTTCATGCCCCGAAACCCAAACTTCATGCGGGCTACCCTCGGCAACCAGCACCAAAACCCCTTCTACGCAGGAAAAACGGGGCGAAAATCAGTTCAGATCCGACCCGCGGGAACCGACGGTTTCGCCACGCACCGGGTGTCCCGGTTCACGTGTGCGGCATCCACCCGACACGACGACGGCGGGGCCGGTCGCCCCCTTCCGGGAGAACCCGCCCCGCCGTACCTCTCCGGGCCCGCGGCCTGTCTTCTGGGGCGATCGCCCCAGGGGTGGCGCCCGAACACGGTCCGAAGCGCGGCGAAGGCCCGAAGAAAACACCGCCTACGCGCGCGGAGTCGCTCCCGTGCGCTCGGCCGCCGTCGCCACGGCGGCGTCACGCGCGGCGGTGGTCTCCTCGGCGGTCAGCGTGCGGTCGTCGGCTCGGAACCGCAGGGTGAAGGCGATCGACTTACGCCCCTCCCCGACCTGCTCACCCGTGTAGACGTCGAACAGGCGGACGCTCTCCAGCAGGTGACCCGCGCCCTCGGCCAGGGCATCGCCGACCGTTCCGGCCGGGACCGCCTCGTCCACGATGAGGGCGACGTCCTGGGTGGCCACCGGGTAGGTGGACACCTCGGGAGCGACGGTCTCGGTGCGGGCCCGCTCGATGCGGTCAAGGTCGACCTCGACGGCCGCGCTGCGCTCGGGCAGGGAGAACGCCTTGACCGTGCGCGGGTGCAGCTCACCGGCGTGGCCGACGAGCACGCGCTCACCGTCCACCCGCGTGTAGAGCGCCGCGCAGCGGCCGGGGTGCCAGGGGGCGTGCTGGTCGGCCTCGACCTCCAGCTCGACTCCGGCGACCCGGGCGACGTCCCGCGCCGCCTGGATCGCGTCGGCCCAGGAGGCCGGGCGGCCCCGTCCCCACCACCCCGCACGCTCGGCGTCGCCCGCCAGGACCGCACCGACCCGGCGCGGTTGGTCGGGCAGGGCGGCGTCGATCTGGCGGAGCTCCTCGGCGCTGGGCCCCCGGTCCACCGGCAGCAGCGGCGCGCGGGTCGATCCGGGCTTGGGGCGGTACACCAGGCCCATTTCGAAGAGCGCGACGTCGGGGAAGCCGCGGCCCACGTTGCGCGCCAGGGCCTTGAACAGGCCCGGCAGCAGCGTGGTGCGCAGTAGCGGCTCCTCGTCGTTGAGGGGGTTGGCCAGGCGCAGGCCCACCCTGCGGGCGTCATCGGCCTCCAGCTGGAGCCCGTCGAGGTCACGTTCACCCACGAAGGGGTAGCTGAGCACCTCGTTGTACCCGGTGGCGGCCAGGGTCCGCCCGACCGCGCGGCGCAGTCGCTGGCCGGCGGTCAGCCCGCGCCCGGAGGGGGCTCGCGGCGGAACCGAGGGGATGTTCTCGTAGCCCTCGAGCCGGATGACCTCCTCGGCCAGGTCGTTGGGGTCGGTCAGGTCGGGCCGCCAGGTGGGCGGGGTGACCGCCAGGGTGCCGCCGTCGGCCTCGATGGAGCAGCCCAGGAGGCGCAACCACTTCTCCGTGGTGCCCTCGGGGTAGTCGACCCCGGCGACGGCGCCCGCGTGGGCGGCGTCGACGCGGATCGGCTCGCGGGGCGTGGTCTGGTCGACGTGGGTGTAGGCGTTCTCGACGGTGGCACCGCCCAGCTCGGCGAGGAGCCCGACCGCACGGGTGGCGGCGGCCAGCTGGACGGCGGAGTCGATACCGCGTTCGAAGCGGCGGGAGGACTCCGAGGACAGCTGGTGGCGGCGCGAGGTCCGCGCGATGTGCATCGCCTCGAAGTGCGCGGCCTCCACGAGCACCTCGGTGGTGGTCAGGGAGATCTCCGTGGACAGCCCGCCCATGACGCCCGCGATGTTGACCGGACCGGTCGGATCGGCGATGACGATGTCGTCGGAGTCCAGGGCCCGCTGGACGTGGTCCAGGGTCTCCAGCTTCTCCCCCTGCGCGGCGGGACGCACGCTCAGGGCGCCCTTGAGGCGACCGCGATCCCAGGCGTGCAGCGGCTGTCCGAGTTCGAGCATCACGTAGTTGGTGACGTCGACCGCCAGGGAGATCGGACGCACACCGCTCTGGTGCAGGCGGCGGCGCATCCACATCGGAGTGGGCGCCTGGGGGTCGAAACCGGTGGCGCCGCGCAGGACGTAGCTGTCGCACACCTTCGGGTCGACCTCGGCCGGGTGGCCCTCACCGGTGGGCACGGCGACGTCGACGGCGGCGGGGTCGCGGAAGTCCACCCCGTACAGGGCGGCGGCATCGCGAGCCACGCCGCGCATGGACAGGGCGTAGCCGCGGTCCGGGGTGACGGCGATGTCGAGGACGTCCTCGCGCAGGCCGAGCGGACCGATGGCGTCCGCGCCGGGCTCGCCGAAGCCCTCGGGCAGGACGATGATGCCGTCCGGGTCCTCCCACAGCCCCAGCTCGGGGGTGGAGCAGATCATGCCCGCCGACATGCGGCCGTAGGTCTTGCGGGCGCCGATGCTGAACCCTCCGGGCAGTACCGCGCCGGGCAGCGACACGACGACGAGGTCGCCCTCGACGAAGTTGCGGGCGCCGCAGACGATCTCCTGCGGCTCTCCGGTGCCGTTGGCCGGCCCGACGTCCACCCGGCAGAACCGGATGGGCTTCTTGAAGCCGGCGAGCTCCTCGATCTCCAGCACGCGGCCGACGACGATCGGGCCGCTGATGTCGGAGCCGAGCTCGTCGACGGTCTCGACCTCCAGCCCGGCCAGGGTCAGCTTGGCGGCGAGGTCGCGGGCGGTGACGTCGGACGGCAGGTCGACGTACTCCCGCAGCCAGGTCATGGGGACGCGCATCAGTTCTCACTCCCGAACGCCGAGGTGAAGCGGACGTCGCCCTCGACCATGTCGTGCATGTCGCGCACCCCGTGCGCGAACATCAGTGTCCGTTCGATTCCCAGGCCGAAGGCCCAGCCGCTGTAGACCTCGGGGTCCACCCCGGCGGCGGTGAGCACGCGCGGATTGACCACGCCGCAGCCGCCGATCTCGATCCACCCCTCGCTGGAGCAGGTGCGGCACGGCGCCTCCGGGTCGCCCACGGACGCGCCGCGGCACGCGAAGCACTCCATGTCCACCTCGGCGGACGGCTCGGTGAAGGGGAAGTAGGAGGCGCGGAACCGGGTCCGCAGGCCCTCGCCGAACATGCCGTGCACGAAGGCGTCGATGGCGCCGCGCAGGTGTGCCAGGGTGATGCCCCTGTCCACGACCAGGCCCTCCAGCTGGTGGAAGACGGGACTGTGCGTGGCGTCGAGCTCGTCGGTGCGGAAGGTCTTGCCGGGCGCGACCACGTAGACGGGCAGCTCGCGCGAGAGCAGGGCACGCACCTGGACCGGGGAGGTGTGGGTGCGCATGACCAGGCCGGTCTCGCCCCCGTCGGGGCTCTCGACGAAGAACGTGTCCTGCATGGTGCGGGCCGGGTGGTCGGGCAGGAAGTTGAGGGCGTCGAAGTTGAACCACTCCGCCTCGATCTCCGGCCCCTCGGCGACCTCGAAGCCCATGCCGACGAAGATGTCGGCCATCCGCTCGGCGACGGTGGTCAGCGGGTGTCGGGCCCCGCGCGGCGCGCGGTCCCAGGGCAGGGTGACGTCGACCCGCTCCTCGACGAGGACACGCTCGTCGCGCTCGGCCTCGAGGACCGCCTGGCGGGCCTTGAGTGCCTGGCCCACGTCGCGGCGGGCGCCGCCGACGCGCTTGCCCGCGTCGGCCTTGGCGGCCGGGGGCAGCGCGCCGATCTCCCGGTTGGCGAGCGCCAGCGGCGAGCGGTCGGAGGCGTGCGCGAGCCGGACCTCCTTGAGTTCGGCGAGGTCTCCGGCGGCCTCGATGGCGGCCAGAGCCTCCTCACGCATACGGGCGACCTCGTCGGGGTGCAGGGGGGTCACCTCGACGGGGTCGAAGGAATTGTTCGGTGCAGACATGGTTGGTTGCCTCGCCGCCGGGCCCCGCGACGGGGGTGGGCGGCAGTCACGGTCCGCCCCCCGGGGGCGGACGAAGCCGACAGGACAAGCACAGGCGGGTTGCGGGCGGCCCGGGTGACGGGTCCACCGCCGCGGCCCGGGCACGCTGAGACGCCCACCGGGGCCGAAGGTCTGAGGTCTCAGACGAACTCGGGGGTCCCGGCGGGCATGGTAAATCGGAACTCGGCGCCGCCGCTGGGGGCGCGCCCGACGGTGATCGTGCCGCCGTGGGCCTCGACGAGACCCTTGACGATGAACAGCCCGAGGCCGGTCCCGCTCCGGTGCTTGCTGCGCCAGAACTGACGGAAGACGCGCGGAATGGTCTCGGGCGCGATGCCCTGGCCCTCGTCGCGCACCGACACCGCTGTTCCTCCCTCGCACGGCTCGATCACGATACTGACAGTACCAGCGCCGTGCCGCACCCCGTTTTCCACCAGGTTCGACAGGATCTGGCCGATCTTGTCGGAGTCGAGCCACATCTGCGGGAGTTCGCCCCGGGTCTCGACGCGGAAGCGCTCCTCCGGCTCCCCGGCGGCCACGCGTCCGGCGACGACACGGCGCACGGCGTCGGGAAGGTCGACGACCTGGCGGCGTACCTCCAGACGGCCGGACTCGATCCGGGAAACGTCGAGAAGGTCGTGGATGAGGCGGGTGACGCGGTCGGCGTCGGCGTTGACCGTCTCCAGCATGAACAGCTTCTGCTTGTCGGTGAGCCGTTCCCACTTGGTCAGCAGGGTGGAGGTGAACCCCTTGACGCTGGTCAGGGGGGAGCGCAGTTCGTGGGCGACCTCCGAGACGAGGTCGGCGCGGCTGCGGTCGGCGCTGGTGGCGGCGTCCCTGAGCGTGATGACCAGGCGGACCAGGTCACCGCCGGGCCGGGCGCGCACGTAGCGGGCGGCCACGAGGATCTCACGGTCGTCGGGGAGGTAGAGGGCGCGTTCGGCCTGTCGGACGCGGTCGCGATCACCGCCGTAGGGGTCGCTGGCCTCCCACCAGTCGTGGCCGTCGGGGCCGACGAGGGCGAGGGCCTCCCGGAAGTCGCGGCCGAGGGCGGAGCGAGCCGGGATGCCGGTCAGATGGGAGGCTTGGGCGTTGAACAGGACGACACGGCCGCCCGCGTCGGCGACCACCACCCCGTCGGGGAGGTCGTCGGCGTGCAGGGGGGCGCCACCAGGTCCTCCGGAGGCGCCGTCGACGTCCCAGAGGGCGGTGTCGCCTGCTTCCGTGACGGTTGTGAAACGAACGCCCGAATCGCGCGTATTCTCCGGTTCAGAGGGAATGTCGGTAGCTGGTTCGGCCCCCCGAACGGGGTCTCCCATGGCGTGCCCGGTCCCACCGTCTGAGTCCTCCGCCGGGTGACCCGCCTGCCGGCCGCTGCCCACGCCTCTCCCCGCTCCCCTTGAAGATCCACGACCGCACGTGCGCCGGGCCGAGAACCGCTGACCGGTGGCGTCCGCCCCACGTCCGCGGGCACCACCGCAGGTTGTCTACCCTGCACTCCGACCTGGTACGCCTTGTGGACCGGGATCGGGACGTCCAGCGGTAGACGAGCGTACAAGCACTCCCCGAGCGCCCGCCCTCCGTGGACGGGGATCCTCCGTCCACACGGCGCGGCGCGTGCTCACACCGTGTCGTCAAGCCTGCCCGGCGACGACGGTCCACCCCAGCCCCGACCCGTGAGGCGGGTGGGCGCGCGACCGCCTACGCGGAATCCGCATGGTCCTCCGTGGCCCGAGAACGACCTTATCGGTACCGGCCGCCTGAGGATGTGCGTTTGAGGTCGAACGCACGACCAGCGGCAGGTTGTGCCCGGCCCGCTCGGACGCCGGGTGCCACGGAGAGTGAGGGCGCGCCCTCTCCGGTGGGGCGGGACCGGGTCAGGCGTCCACGCTCGGGGATCGCCGCTGCTGACGGGCGGTGGTGTAGAGGCAGACCGCCGCGGCCGTGGCCAGATTCAGGCTTTCGGCCCCGCCGTAGATCGGAACGCTGACCGCTCCGTCGGTGAGGCGCACCGTCTCCTCGGGCAACCCCCAGGCCTCGTTGCCGAAGACCCATCCGACAGGGCCGTCGAGGTCACCGCCGTCAGCGACCTCGTGCAGGTCGCGGGGGCCGCCGCCGTCGGCGGCCCACACCACGGCCCCGCGTTCGCGCAGGAAGTCCACGGCCCGGGCGACGGGGACGCCGACAACCACCGGCAGATGGAACAGGCTCCCGGCGGATGCGCGCACGCACTTGCCGTTGTAGGGGTCGACGGAGGCGTCGGTGAAGATCACGACGTCGGCCCCCGCCGCGTCGGCGGTCCGCAGGACGGTGCCCGCGTTGCCGGGGTCGCGCACGTGGGAGAGCACGACCGCCAGACGGACGTCGCCGACCCGGTCGAGGGGCACGTCGACGAACTCGCAGACCGCGATGATCCCCTGGGGGGTCACGGTCTGGGCCAGCTCCGACATCACGTCGAGACTGACCCGGTGGGTGGGGACCCCGGCCTCACGGGCGGTGTCCACCAGCGTGAGGTGGCGCTGCATGGCCTCCGCCGTGGCGAAGACCTCGACCACCCCGGCACCGGCCCCCTCCGGGGACCGGCTCTCATCGGCCGCGGCGGCCAGGGCCTCCCGGACCGCCTGTGGCCCCTCCGCCAGGAAGCGCCGCTCGCGTTGGCGGAAGGTGCGCTTGGCGAGCCGCCGAACCCCCTTGATCCTGGGTGAACGGATACTCGTGAACTCGTGGCTCGCCATCGCGTCGTCTCCCGAGGGCGTCAGGCCGCGGCAGAGGCGGGGAGGGCCTGCTTGGCCTTCTCCACCAGGGCGGCGAACGCGGCCTCGTCGTTGACGGCCAGCTCGGCCAGCATGCGACGGTCGACCTCGATGCCGGCCAGCTTCAGGCCCTGCATGAGGCGGTTGTAGGTGAGGCCGTTGGCGCGGGAGGCGGCGTTGATGCGCTGGATCCACAGACGACGGAACTGCCCCTTCCGGTCCTTGCGGTCCCGGTAGGAGTAGGTCATCGAGTGGAGCATCTGCTCCTTGGCCTTGCGGTACAGGCGCGAGCGCTGACCGCGGTAACCACTGGCGCGGTCGAGGATGACCTTGCGCTTCTTCTTGGCGTTGAGAGCCCGCTTCACGCGTGCCACTGTGACTCCCTCGTTGTCTCTTCCGGCGCGCACGGCGCACGGAGGCGGCCCGGCTCAGACGAGCCCGGCGACCGTGATCGCTTCAGGTTGCTCTCCTCCGGGTGCCGTCACCGCGCCGGGCGCGTGGGCACTCCCGAACGGGAGGAGAAGGGTTCGGCCTACTTGCCGAGGAGCTTCTTGATGCTCTTGGTGTCGGCGGGGGCAAGCACGGCCTCGTTGCTCAGCTTGCGCTTGCGCTTGGAGGTCTTGTGCTCAAGGATGTGGTTCTTGTTGGCACGGCGGCGCATGATCTTGCCGGAACCGGTGACCTTGAAGCGGTCCTTGGCTCCACTGTGGGACTTGTTCTTCGGCATGTCGCCGTCGTCTCCTACTCCGTCGGCGCGCCACCAGCGGTGGGCTGGTGACGCGGTTCTTCCGCTGCTATGGCGGGCTCCCAGCGCGCGTCCGACCGACGCGTCCGGGCCGTTCGCGCACAGCCCACCCCACCACCCGGCTTCCGTTCACACGGCGACCGGGCGGTGGGGGACTTCCCCTGACGCCGCTACGCCTGTTCGCGCTGCTGGCGGCGGGTCCTGTCCCCCGCCGCTGCACGGGCCTCGGCCTTGTGCTCGGACCGCCGCTTGTGCGGGCCGATCACCATGACCATGTTGCGGCCGTCCTGCTTGGGCTGGGACTCGACCGTGCCAAGATCCTGGACGTCCTCGGCCAGCCGCGCCAGCAGTCGACGGCCGAGTTCGGGCCGGGACTGCTCGCGCCCGCGGAACATGATCGTCACCTTGACCTTGTCCCCGCTCTTGAGGAACCGGACGACGTGACCCTTCTTGGTCTCGTAGTCGTGCGGATCGATCTTCGGGCGGAGCTTGATCTCCTTGATGATCGTGTTCGACTGGTTCTTGCGCGACTCGCGCGCCTTCACCGCGGACTCGTACTTGAACTTGCCGTAGTCCATCAGCTTGGCGACCGGCGGGCGGGCGGTCGGCGCGACCTCGACGAGATCGAGGTCGGACTCCTGCGCCAGACGCAGCGCGTCCTGCACGGAGACGATGCCGACCTGCTCACCGTTGGGTCCGACAAGACGGACCTCGGGCACCCGGATGCGGTCATTGATGCGGGGCTCGGCGCTGATGAGACCCCTCCCTAGCTTTCTCGGATTACCTGGGACCGGCCGTCCGCCGGGAGGAGGACGGCCTGTTCGACCGGGGCTCCCGAACCCGTCGGGCCTCCCGGCCGCGTCGGGGTCCCCGAAAAGCGAAAACCCCGCCAGCATGTGCAAGCGGGGCGATCCGACCGATGTTCCCGACGGCGGACACGCGTGTGCGCCGGATCCCCTGAGGGACCACTGGCCAGCACGACACGGCTGCCCGTTCATCGGACCGGAACCCACACGGGCCGAGCCCGGCAGGTGGGAGGATCATTCTCCGCTTGCGGTTCCGGTGTGCGCGCACACCGGACCAAGTCGATACCGCACCACTCTAGCACCACACCCGGGGTGCTCGGTCACGTGGTGTCGGCGCCCGCGCGGCGGTCCAGTTCCGCCTCACCCGCCGCGCGCATGGCCGCGACCGGAACGTCGGCGATCCCGGTCATCAACCGGACCTGGGCGACCGCCTGGTGCAGGAGCATCGGGAACCCGCCGACCACACGACCGCCGCGCTCGGCCACCGC
>NZ_ANBC01000519.1 GCF_000341125.1 Nocardiopsis lucentensis DSM 44048
CACGGCGAGTAGACGACGTCGAACAGGTCGGCGCGCGAGGCGGCCAGGAGGTCGGCGTGGCGGTCGGCCGCGCCCGAGGGCAGGGACGACACGACCAGGTCCACGTCCAGGTGGGCGCCGATCTCGGTGAGCGGCGCGACCCGCACGGGGTGCCCGAGCCGCTCCGCCGCGGCGGTGACCTCGCCCGTGCGGGACGTGTCGCGGGCCAGGACCGTGACGGCCGAGGTGAGGCCCAGCCGGAGCAGTGCCGCGAGCGCGGAGGCAGCCGTGGCTCCCGCGCCCAGGATGACCGCCTCGCGCGGTGCGCCGATCCCGGCCTCGGCGAGCGCGGTGGCCACACCCTCGACGTCGGTGTTGTGGGCGTGCCACCCGCCGTCGACGGGGATGAGGGTGTTGGCCCCGCCCACCCGGCGGGCCAGGTCGCCGACCCTGTCGGCCAGGTCCAGGGCCCTGCGCTTGAGCGGCATGGTCAGTGACAGGCCGGCCCACGTCTCGTCGAGTTCCTTGAGGAAGGGCGCCAGCTCCTCCTCGTCACACTCGTACCGGCCGTAGGACCAGTCGTCCAGGCCCATCGCGGCGTAGGCGGCGGTGTGCAGGACCGGTGAGAGCGAGTGGGCCACCGGCGAGCCCAGGACCGCGGCGCGCACGGGCGCCTCCCTTCCCTACCAGCCGTCGCTGTACTCGGCCACCATCTGGTTGTGCTCCTCCAGGGTCCGGGAGAAGCCGGTCTCACCGGTCTCGGGATTGACGAGCGCGAAGTAGAGGTAGTCCACGTCCGCCGGTTCCAACGCGGCCTCGATGGCGGCCTGTCCGGGAGCCACGAACGGGCCGGCGGGCAGGCCGGCCCCNTCGATCTGCTGCTGCTCGGTCAGCGCGAGGCCGTGCGTGCCGAGCGCGTAGAAGCACGTGCTGTCCATCTGGAGCGGCATGCCCTGGTTCAAACGGTTGTGCACGACCGCCGAGATGTTGGCCATGTCCTCCTCGCGGCCGCTCTCCGCCTGGACGATGGAGGCGATCGCCATGACCTGGTTGGGGTCGTATCCCAGGCCCTCCGCACGCTGCTCCAGGTCGATCTCCTGGGCGACCCGGCGGAACTCCGTGACCATGGTCCGCAAGACCCCGGCCGGCTCGGCGCCGGGGTCGAACCGGTAGGTCTCGGGGAACAGGTACCCCTCGGGGCCCTGGGTCGCGTACTCGGGCAGCCCCAGGTCGGCGTTGTCGTAGGCCTCCTCCAGGTCGGCCACCGGGATGCCCAGCTGCTCCGAGAGGGTCTGGAGGACGCCGTCGCCCTCCTCGACCGCCTGCGCCCGCAGCCCCTCCGGGATGGTCACCCGTCCCGCCGAGGCGGTTGGCGTCGTCGAGCAGGGCGGCCACCGCGCTCTCGCCGCTCATGTTCTCGGCCAGGGAGTAGGTACCGGGCTCCAGCCCGCCCCCGCCCTCGTCCTCGGCGTCACCGAGCGCGGCGGTGAAGGCGCGGACGCTGGCGACCACACCGGCCTCGACCAGGGCCTCGCCGACCGCGGCGCCGGACTGGCCGTTCTCGATGACGAAGACGACCTCACCCGCCCCCTCCCCGTCGTAGTCGGCGGGCACGACGTAGCGGAACGCGCCGTAGCCGCCCGCGCCGACGACCAGGACGAGCACGACGGCGGCCGCGGCCGTCAGCTTCCTGCCCCGGTTCCTACGGGCCTTGGCTCCGCCCGAACGCTTGTTCCTCTGCGCCTGCTTGAGTTGCTTGCGCTTTCTGCGGCTGCCGCCGTAGGCCTC
>NZ_ANBC01000520.1 GCF_000341125.1 Nocardiopsis lucentensis DSM 44048
CGACGGAGTCGTCGTGGTCGTCGTACCCGTCGTAGTCCGCGTAGGCGTCGTAGTCCGCGTAGCCGTCGGCCCGGTCCTCGTCGTGGCCGGGCTCGGAGGGCGCGTCGGCCTGGGCTCCGGGCGCGGCCAGCGCCGCGGTGTCGGCCGGGACGTCGGCGAGGAAACCGCTCTCGTCGGCGGCGGGCTCCGGGGCCGCGCGCCGCGAGG
>NZ_ANBC01000521.1 GCF_000341125.1 Nocardiopsis lucentensis DSM 44048
CTGCTGGGGGTGAGGGGTACCGGGCGGCTGGGCACGGTCCGTCTCGGCTCCCTGGGGGCGGCCCGCGGCGGAGCGCGCGGCACGTCCGCCGCGCAGGGCGTCGGCGGCCCCACCACGACGCGGCGGCTCACTGGGAGGGCCCTGCCTGCGGCGGCGCCCGGGGTTCTGCGCGCCGGGGCCCAGGGGGTCCTCGACCGTACCGCCGCGGGGGGCACGGTCGGGTGTACGGGGGTCTCCGGGCGCGCGACGGTCACCCCGCGCACGGGGGTCGTCCGCGGCGCGGCGCGGCTGAGGACGGCCGTCGGCGTCGAACCGCTCGCCTCGGGGCTCCGGCTCGGGACGGGCCCGACGTCCGCGGGGCCTCGGCTGGGTGGGGATGGGGTCGGTCAGCGGGTCGTAGTCGTAACCGCGATCGACGTGTCCACGAGAGGGATCGTCGGGGTAGGAATCCCTGTCGTTCATGATTCTCCCTGGCTGGAGCGGACGATCTCGCCCGGGGGGTGGCCTGTGGACCGTTCCTGGTCCAAGGTGCTCTGCAGGAGCACGGTGGCGGCCGCTTGGTCGATCACCGACCGACGCGCCCTGCCACCCTTGGCGCCCTTCTTGGCGAAGGCGGCTCCCGAGAGCAGCTGCGCCTGGGCCGTCACCGTGGTGAGGCGCTCGTCGACCAGGCGTACGGGGATGGGATGGAGGATCCCGGCGAGGGCGGTCGCGAACTCACGCGCGGACCGGGCCGCGGGCCCCTCCTCGCCGGACAACGACGCGGGATAGCCCACGACGACCTCACGTGCCTCGCGTTCCACGACCAACTGGGCGATGCGGTGGATGTCGCCCTTGCCGCGTCGGATGGTCTCGACCGGGCTGGCGAGTACGCCGCTCGGGTCACTCGCCGCGACCCCGATACGGGCGTTACCGGGGTCGATCGCCAGACGCACACCGTGCCTCAAGGGCGTGTCTCCCCCGGACCGGGGACGGCGTACGGGCGGTCCGTGCCGTGGACGGCGCGGCACCGCGGCTGGGAAATCCTCAACACGGTGGTCCTGTTCGTCAGCTGGATCGCGGGAATCGCCGCGTGGACAGCCGCGTGATCGGCTGTGACGCGCCACAGTATGCCCGATTCGGTGACAGTGCGCAGCCTCGCAGGTGGTGACTGGTCGGCAGCTCCCCGTGGAGCGGAGACCGCGGTCACGCCCGCGTCAGCGGCGGATCCGGGGCCCGCACGTCTCGTCCGAGTGTAAGCCACCCACGTGGGATGTCCGGGCAGGCCGCTTTCTGAAAAGGTGTACCACTACGTACCGTGGTGGGACGACACGCCCTGGTACGCGGAAATACGAAGGCGGGTGCGGAATCGGTTCCGCACCCGCCTGGCGTGTCGTGTCTGTTTGGGGCCTCCGCTTCGCTTTGGCCCGTGTTCGGGCGCCCGAAGAGGCAGGGATGCTTCATCCTCGGCTACGCCTATCGCTCGTTCCTCGCTACGCGGCTTGCCTCGTCTTGCAGCACCCTGCCGGCGCCCGAACGACAAACCCCCTGGGGCTGCCTGGGGCTGAGCCGTCAGGAGGCGGCCACACGCGCCTCCACCGCGCGCAGCGCCTCGTCGACCTTGCTCGCGTCGCTACCGCCGCCCTGGGCGATGTCCGGCTTGCCGCCGCCACCGCCGCCGAGCGCGCGCGCCGCGACGCCGACCAGCTCGCCCGCCTTGATCCCGGCCTTCTGCGCCGCCTTGTTCGCCGCGATCACCACGACCGGGCGGTCCTTGGGCACCGATGTCATGGCGACGACGACGGGCTCGTCCTCCCCGAGCCGCCCGCGCACGTCCAGGACGAGCTTGCGCAGGTCGTCGGCGCCGGCGCCGTCGGGCGCCGGGGTGGCGACCACCAGCGCGGAGCCGTGGCGGCGCGCACCGTCGGCGATGGACCCCGCGGCCTGGAGCACCTGGGCGGCCCGGAGCTTGTCGATCTCCTTCTCCGCGGCGCGCAGCCGGGAGACCATGGCGTCGATCCGCTCGGGCAGCTCCTCGCGCGGGGTCTTGAGCTGTTCGGAGAGCTGTCCGACCAGGGCCGACTCCTTGGTCAGGCGGCGGAAGGCGTCGACGCCGACGGCGGCCTCGACGCGGCGCACGCCCGAGCCGACGGAGGACTCGCCGAGCAGCTTGACGATGCCCAGCTTGCCGGTGGAGCCGACGTGGGTGCCGCCGCACAGCTCGACGGAGTAGTCGCTCATCTCGACGACGCGAACGCGGTCGCCGTACTTCTCGCCGAACATGGCCAGGGCGCCCATCCTCAGCGCCTCGTCCAGGCTCTTCTCCTCGGTCTGGACGTCGATGTCACCGGAGAGGACGTGGTTGACCTCCTCCTCGACGCTCGCCAGCCGCTCCCCCCCGAGC
>NZ_ANBC01000522.1 GCF_000341125.1 Nocardiopsis lucentensis DSM 44048
CAGGTGGCCGGGGCGGTTCTCCGACCCCGCCTGGCCCGCCGAGGGGCCCAGCGCGTTGCGCAGGGCGGAGTGGATGAGGTGGGTCGCCGAGTGGGAGCGCTCGATCGCGTGGCGGCGGCCGGTGTCGATGGCCGCGTGCACGGAGTCGTCCAGGACGACCTCGCCCGAGCGCACGGTGCCCCGGTGCACGAACAGGCCCGGCAGGGGCTTTTGGACGTCCTCGACGTCCACCACGCCGCGGCCGTCGACGGTGAGCGTACCGGTGTCGGCGAGCTGACCACCGCTCTCGGCGTAGAACGGCGTGCGGTCGAGGACGATCTCGACCTTCTGCCCGGCGCGTGCCACGGGCACGCCCTCGCCGTCGACCACGATGCCGCGCACGAACGACTCGCTCTCGGAGTCGGTGTAGCCGAGGAAGTCGGTGTCACCGGCCTTCTCGTGCAGCCGCGCGTACAGGGAGATGTCGGCGTTGCCGAGCTTCTTGGCGCGCGCGTCGGCCTTGGCCGTGTCGCGCTGGCGCTGCATGAGCTCGCGGAACTGGTTCTCGTCGACGCTCAGGCCCTGTTCGGCCGCCATCTCCAGGGTGAGGTCGATGGGGAAGCCGTAGGTGTCGTGCAGCTGGAAGGCGTCCGCGCCGGAGAAGACGGTGCCGCCCGCCGCGCGGGTGCGCTCGGCCGCCCGGCCGAACAGGGCGGTGCCCGCGCGCAGGGTGTCGGCGAAGTTGCGCTCCTCGGCGTCGATGACTCCGTGGATGACCTCCGCCTTGTCCAGCAGGTCGGGGTAGATGTCCTTCATCGCGTCGATGCTGACGTCGGTCAGCTCGTGCAGGAAGAGGGTGTCACTCTCCCCGGACAGCAGACGCAGGTTGCGGACGGAGCGGCGCAGGATGCGGCGCAGGACGTAGCCCGCCTTCTCGTTGCCGGGCTTGACGCCGTCGCCGACGAGCATGACGGCGCTGCGCACGTGGTCGGCGACCACGCGGAGCATCACGTCGTTGTCGTGGTCGTCGCCGTAGCGGGTGCCGGTGAGTTCGGCGGCGTGGTGCAGGACGCGGCCGATGATGTCGGTCTCGTAGATGTTGTCGACGCCCTGGAGGACCGCCGCGAGCCGTTCGAGGCCCAGACCGGTGTCGATGTTCTTCTTGGGCAGTTCGCCCAGGATCGGGAAGTCGCCCTTGTCGCCGCCCTCACCCCGCTCGTACTGCATGAAGACGAGGTTCCAGATCTCGATGTAGCGGTTGTCGTCCACCGCGGGACCGCCTTCGGCACCGTACTCGGGGCCGCGGTCGTAGAAGATCTCCGAGCACGGGCCGCAGGGCCCGGGGACGCCCATGGACCAGTAGTTCTCCTCCATGCCCAGGCGCTGGATGCGCTCGGGCCGGACGCCGACCTTGTCGCGCCAGATCTCGGCGGCCTCGTCGTCGTCGAGGTAGACGGTCACCCACAGCTTCTCCGGGTCGATGCCGAAGCCGCCGTCCTCGACGGGTGTGGTGACCAGCTCCCAGGCGAGCGGGATCGCCCGCTCCTTGAAGTAGTCGCCGAAGGAGAAGTTTCCGAGCATCTGGAAGAAGGTCGCGTGCCGGGAGGTCTTGCCGACCTCCTCGATGTCCTTGGTCCGGATGCACTTCTGGACGCTGGTGGCGGTGGAGTACTGGGGCGTGCGCTGGCCCAGGAAGTAGGGCTTGAACGGGACCATGCCTGCGGGCACCAGCAACAGGGTCGGATCCTCGGCGATCAGGCTTGCCGAGGGCACGACGGTGTGTCCGTTCTTCTCGAAGAAACTGAGGAAGCGGCGCGCGATCTCTGCCGTCTCCATTGATGCCCTCCTGTGCTTGCCTGCGCCGCCCGGGGCGACGTGGGGGTCCCGTGGGACCGTCGTGACGCGTGATCTGGTGACCGGCCCATCGTAGAGGGGACCGCACCGCACTCGCGCGTGGTTTCGCGGTGGCCGCCGGGGCCCGTGCTGATGACGACAACGGCGGCAGCCTGGTTGTTCCAAGGCTTCGGGTGTTGCTCCAAGGCTATCGCCGCTCATTACCGCGCGGGTCCCCGGCGGAGTCGGGTCAGACCCGGTGGAAGCCACGCACTCCGGGAACGAACATCAGTCCGATCATGAGCCCGGCGAAGGCCAACGGAACGAACGAGAAGTGGTCCCCGGCGATGATCGCGACCACAAGGATCAGCGACGCCACCGTGTGGAAGGCGATGATCCCCCAGAACAGCCCGCGCCTACGGCGGCCCATCATCGCGGCCAGCGTGGTGGACACGACGCCGTAGGTCAGGGGGATGAGCGCGACGAACCCGGCGAACGCGAGGAGGAATCCGAAGGCCCCGGCGGCCTCCTGATCCTGGGAGAGCTCCGCCGAGGCCTGGCCCAGGCCGAGGCCGAGGAGGGATATCCCGCCGATGAGGAGACCGATCAGGATGCCGAGCACACCGCCGATGAACATGAGGACGCGGACCGCGACGCCCGCCCCGGGCAGCGCGTCGGGGTCCCGGTGGGTCGGGGCCGCAGGAGGGGGCGGGGGCACGGGAACCTGCCCAGGTTGTCCGTAGCCGACGGGGGGATACGGATGCCCGTGGCCGGGCTGCGGTGGGTACTGGGAGGGGCCAGAGTCGCCTGAGGGGTGCACGGTGACCTTTCTGGGATGTCTGTTCTGGCTCGGCGGGAAAATCTACAGAGGGCGTCCGGGGTATCCCGGACCACGCTGGTCCGGGCGGTACCGCGGTGGGCCGGTGCGGGCCCGGCGGAAGTAGGCGCGACCGTCCGAGGTCATGAGGAGCGCGACGGTCGCAACAGCGAAGAAACCGAACGCCGCGGCCGGGACGAAGTCGAGCGCGGCGAGGAGCGCCGAGGACGGGATCGACAGCGCCTGGAAGGCGACCACGGACCAGAGCACGGCCGGCCCGCCGCCCCTGAGCAGGGATGCCAGGGCACCGGAGGCGATCGCCCACCCCGACGCGGTCAGGAGCACGACGAGCGCCTGTGCGGGGTCGTCCGAGGTCTCCACACCGGTCAGGAACGCGCTGTCCGGGTAGACGAGATACGAACCGTACCCCCCGGCCATCAACAGCTCCAGGCAGGCGCCGACGATCATCAGCGCCCTCGCCGTCGTCACGACCGTGGGCATCCGGAGCGGATGGTGCCGCGGAGGCGCCGGTGGTGCGTGGTGGACGGGCGGGGGGCACCGGGTCTCCGGGCGGCGGGCCGTGACCGACGGGCGGGGCCGGTTGCCGCCGCGGTCCGTGGTGTGGGGGGTTCGGGTTCACCGCGCGCCCTGCCCGCCGGGAGGAGGCATCGGCGGCTGGTGGTGGGGCGGGTGCCCGCCGGGGGGTCGGAACGGACCGTATGCCCCCGGGGCCGTGGCGGCCTGTTCCGACGGCTTCCTGTAGTACCGCCCGGTGGGCGGGATGGAGATGAGGATGATGTTGGTCAGGGTGAACAGGTTGCCGAGACTCCGGATGGAGCTCCCCGGGTCCGGCTCACCCGGTGGCGGTGTGGGCGCGGCGCTGTAGGTGAAGCCCAGGTAGAGCAGAGCGAGGATGTGGAAGGCGAGGATGCTCCACCTGACCGCCTTGGCGCGGCGCTTCGCCAGGATCGCGAGCACCAGGGACCCCACTCCGTAGAGTCCGAAGACCCCTCCGGCGAGGAGGGCGAACACGGGATCCGCGGCCGCCACGAAGAGGCCGACCGCGACGGCCAGCAACAGCCCCGCCGTGGCTCCGACGAACATCAGGATCCGGACGGTCAGGAGCGTGCCCGGCATCCTCTGGAGCACGGCCGCCTGCGCGTAGCCGGGCGGCGGCACGGGGTAGGGCGCGTACACGGACTGCTGCGGGTAGCCGCCGTGCGGGGGCATCGGCCCCTGGGGGTGACCGTACGGATGGGCTGGGGGGTGCGCGCCGGGATGCGGCGGGGTATCCGGGACGTGCGCGTCCGGAGCGTGGGGCTGCGGCACACGGCCCGGCTGGTGCGGGAACTGCCCGTGCGGGGGGTTGGGGTTCACTGCGCGCCTTCTCGTGGCATGGGGCCAGGACCCGGAAACCCTACTGTGCGTTCCCGACAAGTCACGAAACGTCCTGGTCGCGCGCGGCGCACACCGCGCGCGACCCCGTCACCGGCCGGGAAGGCGCTCCGGTGTGTCCTCCGGAGCGGACAGCGCCGCGCGCCCCCTCCCGGGCGCGTAGCGCGCCAGGAGTTCGGCCTCCCGCTCCCGGACCTCCTCGGCCAGGTCCTCGTTGAGTTCGCGCAGGGCCCCCTTGTACTCGGTGACCTGGCCCTCGACCCGTTCGGCGATGCCGCCGGGGGTGAGCGCCCGGCGCGCCCGCCCGACCCGGTGGACGACGTACCCGCCCAGGGCGGCCCCCGCCGCGACGTAGAGCAGCTTCCCGATCACCGGTTCTCCCTCCGCCTGCGGGAGCGCACGACGGCCAGGGCGCGGCGCTGACCCATGACGCGGCGCACCGCGTAGGTGAACGACGCGACGCGCACCAGCGGCCCGGTCACCACCGAGCGGGTCAGCGCCGTCATCGTGGACACGTCCTCGGAGGTGGCCTGGACGTTGGCGGTGATCTCCTCGACGCGTTCGAGCGAGGTGTTGGTCCGCTCCACCGTGGAGGCGACGTCCTCCAGCAGGGGCGGGGTGCGGTCCCCCACTTCCGAGACCACCGCCGTGGCCGCGTTGATGAGCTTGATGAGTTTGACGAGCGCCACGCACATGAACGTGGCCAGCACCGCCCAGACCACCGCGGCGACGAGCGCGGCGACCTCTCCTCCGGTAAGCATGCGGGCTCCGTGAGCAGATAGAGGATGACTTCGAGGGTGTGAACGGCCCCTCATGCGGGGGCGTCGGGGGTGGCTCCCAGGTGTGGGCGTCGACTGCGCCGGGTCGGGCCGCCGGAACCGTGACCGGGCGGCCCCGGGATGGGTCGGGGTTCGCCGGTTTCGGCTGACCCTATCGCGTCCGGCCACCGTCCGCCGGAGGGCGGCACGGCGAGCCTTGGGACGAAACGGTCACGGGTACATCACCAATCCGCTGGTGAGCGCTGTGAGGGATCGACGGTCGCCCACTCGTCCGGGAGAATGACTACAGAGTGGGATCTTCCCCATGAAGTCCGGACACTCCTCACCGCGCTGGAAGCACCGACAGGACCACCCATGAGCGCTCGTCCTCCCCGAGAGATCTCCGTACTGGTACCCCCGGACCTGTCTCCGCTGTACCCCGCCGACCCCGAGCGGATCGGCCCGTACCTGGTCCTGGGCCGACTCGGCCAGGGGGCCACCGGCACCGTCTACGCCGCCGTCGACGTGACCTCGCCGTCCCCTGGCGACCGTCTGGTCGCCGTGAAGACACTGGTCTGTCCCGAACTGGACGAGCCCGAAGTCTATCCCGCCCTCGCCCGGCGGCTGCGCGCGCTGTCCGGAGTCGACTCCACGCGCGTGGTCACGCCCCTGACCTTCGACTCCGACGCCAACCCCCCGTGGCTGGCCATGCCCTACGTCGGCGGGCAGCGCCTGTCCCACTACGTCACCAGGCGCGGCGGGCTCGGCAGCGGCAAGTTGATCGCCCTGGCCACCGGCCTGGCCGAGGCCCTGTCCGCGCTGCACGCACACGGTGTCTCCCACGGGTCGCTGCGTCCCAGCGACATCGTGGTGGGACCGGACGGGCCGCGTGTGATGGAGTGCGCCGTGGCGGCATCGCCGGAGCGTCTGCGTGGCACCGCGGCCAGCTGGACGAGTCCGGAGCGGGCCAGGGGCGGGGCCGCGGCCCCCGCGGCGGACGTGTTCGCCTGGGGCGCCCTCGTGGCCTTCGCGGGGACCGGGCGTCTGCCTTTCGGTTCCCGCGAACCGGACGAGATCGTCGAACGCGCCGCGGCCGGAGCGTTCGACCTCGACGACCTGCACGCGGGCCTGCGGCCGATCGTGTCCCGTGCGTTGGATCCGGACCCGGACCGTCGTCCCACCGTGGCGGAGGCGGTTGACGCGGTCCTGGCCGTGTGGGCGACCGAACTCGCGGCGGCCAGGACCGCTGAGGAGGCCGAGGAGGGCGGGGAGACGGCACAACGCCCCGTACCCGACCGTGCGGAGCTCCTGCGGCTGCTGGAGCACGAGTGGCGGGCCCTCGAACCGCCCGCCCGCGTGCCCGAGGTGGTGCGGCTGGAGGGGCGCCTGTCCCAGCACCGCCCGCGCCGGGCCCTGTTCCTGTCCGGGACGGTGGCGCTGGCCCTCGGGATGATCGGCGTCGGAGGGTGGATCCTCACCGGCCTGTTCGCCGACGACGAGCCCGAGGACACGCTGGTCTCCGAGGTGGCCGAGGACCCCTCTCCCTCCCCGAGCGAGGAGGAGGAACCACTGACCCTGGTGGCCCGGTTCGACCCCGCCGAGCAGGAGGATCCGGTGGAGGGACCGTGGGTGTTCACCCCCGTCGACCGCGAGGACGAACCCGTGCGCGGCCAGGGCGTCCCGACCCACGACGAGTGGGCCGAGCAGTGGGACGTGGCGGGCGAGCCCCGGGAGGCGGTCATCCGCGAGGACGCGGCGGTGCTGTGCGCGAAGTTCTGCGCCGCTCCCGACCACCTGTTCATCGACGTGGACGGACGGGGCACGTGGGAGCTGACCGGCTCCGACTTCATCGACTACCTGTCGTGGGGGCCCGTGATGATCGTCGAGATCACGTTCGCCGAGGACGGCGGGGACGACGGGCCCCGGGAGATCGTCGCGGTCACCGAGCTGTTCACGGACTGATGCCGCGCAGCACGTCCTTGATGCGACGCAGGACCTCGCCGAACCGGCGTTCCGCGCCGTGGCCGGTGGGCCGGTAGTACTCCCGGTCGGTCAACCCGTCGGGGGCGTGCCGCTGGGGCGCGACCCCGCCCGGGTAGTCGTGGGCGTAGCGGTAGCCCTCACCGTGGCCGAGTTCGGCGGCCCCCTTGTAGTGGCCGTCGCGCAGGTGGACGGGGACCGGTCCGGCGTTGCCCGCGCGCACGTCGCCGACGGCCTCGTTGATGGCGGTGATCACGGCGTTGGACTTGGGCGCCAGGCTGATGTGGATGACCGCCTGGGCGAGGTTGATCCGCGCCTCGGGCAGACCGACCAGTTCGACCGCCTGCGCCGCGGCCACCGCGGTCTGGAGGGCGGTCGGGTCGGCCATGCCCACGTCCTCGCTGGCGTGCACGACCAGGCGCCGCGCGATGAACCGGGGGTCCTCCCCCGCCTCGATCATCCGCGCCAGGTAGTGCAGGGCGGCGTCGGGGTCGCTGCCGCGCATGCTCTTGATGAACGCGCTGATGACGTCGTAGTGCTGGTCGCCGGAGCGGTCGTAGCGCACGGCGTGCCGGTCGACGGCGCGCTCGACGTGATCGGCGGTGATGGTCCTCGGTTCGGCCCCGGGAGGACCTGAGACGAGCGCCGCGGCCTCCAGGTAGGTCAGGGAGCGGCGGCCGTCGCCACCGGCCAGGCGGACCAGGTGCTCGACGGCGTCGTCGGCGAGTGTGTAGCGGCCGTCCAGACCGCGCTCCTCGGCCAGCGCCCGGTCGAGCAGTGCGCGCACGTCGGTGTCGTCCAGGGACTCCAGCGACAGCAGCAGGGAACGGGACAGCAGGGGGCTGACCACGGAGAAGAAGGGGTTCTCCGTGGTGGCGCCGATGAAGCTCACCCAGCGGTTCTCCACGGCTGGGAGGAGGGCGTCCTGCTGGGTCTTGTTGAAGCGGTGCACCTCGTCGACGAACAGGAGCGTCCGAGTGCCGTGCATCCCCAGTCGCCGCCGGGCCTCGTCGACGACGGTGCGCACGTCCCTCACCCCGGCGCTGACCGCCGACAGCTCCACGAAGCGGCGCTTGGTGACGTGGCTGACCACGGTGGCCAGGGTGGTCTTGCCGGTTCCGGGCGGGCCCCACAGGAACACGGACATGGGCGCGTCGTCCTCGACCAGGCGGCGCAGCGGGCTGCCCTCGCCCAGGAGGTGGCGTTGGCCCACGACCTCGTCCAGGGTGCGGGGCCGCATGCGCACGGCGAGCGGTTCCTGTCCCCGGGCGGCCTCGGCTCCGGCGTCATCGAACAGTGTTTCGGACACCCACCCAGGGTAGGGCACGCGCGTCAGGGCACCGGTTGGTCCGCCCTGTCCGGCTCGGTGCCGAGCCCGGCGTTCGCGTTGTCGGTCATGCGGGTGATGAGCAGGGCGATGTCGTCACCGCGACCGGCGGGCGCCATCTCCGCCAGGACGTGGGCGGCCGCCTCGGGGTCCTCACCGTGTTCGGCCAGGGCCTCCCCGACCAGGGCCAGCCCCTCGTTCATGGGCAGCTCCGAGCTCTCCACGAGCCCGTCCGAGCAGAGCAGCAGCGTGCCGCCGGGCGGGAGGGCACGCGTGGTGACGGTGTACTCGGTGTCGGGCAGGACGCCCAGCGGCGGCCCGGTCTCGGGCTCCCAGAACTCGTAGCTGCCCTTGGAGGCCAGGACGACGGGCGGCTGTCCCGCCCACGCGGCCTGCATGATTCCCGTCTCCCGGTCCAGGACCAGGTAGCCGCACGTGGCGAAGACGATCTCGCCGGTCTCGGTGAGCAGGCGGTTGGTCTCGCCCAGGACCACACCGGGGTCGGACTGGTTGGTGGCGTAGGCGCGAAAGGCGACGCGGATCTGCCCCATGGCGGCGGCCGCCTCGACACCGTGGCCCTGGACGTCGCCGACGAGCAGCCCGACGCGGTTGTCGGGAAGCTCGATGACGTCGTAGAAGTCGCCGCAGATGCGCCAGTCCGCGCGGGAGGGCAGGTACTTGGTGGCGATGGCCATGTCGGGGAAGCTGGCGACCTGGCGCGGCAGCATGCGGCGCTGGACGGCGTCGGCGAGTTCGAGCTCCGCCTGCTGGGCCTTGATCCGCTGCAACGCCTGACCGGCCAGCCCGGCGAAGGTGAGCATGAGGGCGCGTTCGTCGCGGCTGGCGTGGTGGGGCCGGTCCCAGGTCATCTGCCACACGCCCAGGGCGACCTTGCCGTCGCCGAAGATCGGGACGGTCGCCCAGGCCTGGCCGCTGACGTTGCGCATGAGCTCGACCGCGGCCGGGAAGCGGCTGATGATCTCGGCGCGGCTCTCGAAGAAACGGGGCTGGCGGTCCTGGATGACCGCGCCCATGGGGAAGTCGGTGTCGTCGGCCCGGCGGCCGTCGAGCTGTTCGATGTTGCCGCCGCGCGTGCGGGCTCCGGGCGAGGTGCGCAGCAGACCGTCCTCGACGTAGAGGGCGGCGGCGTTGATCCCGCCGAAGATCGGCAGGAACTCCTCGCTGAGCAGGTCCATGACGTTGTCGACGGTGGTGGCCGACACGAGCTTGGACGACAGTTCGGTGACCAGGCGACCGTGCTCGGCCTCGGTACGGCGGCGGTCCGCCAGGCGGCGGACCAGCTGCACGTGTTCGGTGACGTCGTCCACGATCCCGACGAGGCGGTCGGGGCGGCCTGGGACGAACCGGGCCCGCACGTGGAGGGAGCGCTCGTCGCCGAGGCGATCGAAGACGCGGAAGCGTTGTTCGTAGTCGCGACCGCGGAAGGCGGCCGACATGGCGTCACGCACCCGGGCGATGTCGTCGGGGTGTACGCGCTCCAGGATGTGTTCGAGCTGTCGCTCGCCGCCCGCGAGGAGGTCGCCGAGGGGCGTGGGCCCGAACAGTTCACGCAGGCGCCCGGTGCCCAGGTCCAGGCTCCAGAGCACCGAGTCGGAGTTGTCCGTGCGCAGCTCGCCGACCACGCGCAGGTCCGCGTCGTCGGCGGAGAGGACGTGCAGGAGTACGACCAGGCGGGGCTCCGGCGCGGCACCGTTGGCGGAGGGCACCGGTCGCAGGTCGGCCTCGACCAGCTGGGGGCACGAGGAGTCGGAGACCAGCCGCAGGTGGACCCGTTCAGCCCAGTTCCCGTCGAGGGCCCGCGCGTGGGCCCGCGCTCCGCGGGCGGCGTCGTCACCATCGAGGAGGTCGTACCAGGCGCGCCCGGCCAGCTCCGTCCCGTCGAGCCCGACAAGCTCGGCGAAGGCCAGGTTGGCGTGCAGGATCGCGCCGTCTTCCCGAGTGAGCACCATGGGCTCGGGAGCGTGGGAGAACGCCCCCGCGAGCGCGTACTCGGAGCCATCGCCTGAGGCGCGTTTTCCGTTCACGTATGACTCATCCTCATGTCGTCTCGGACGTCACACCCGCGCCCGGACGCGGTACCCCCGGAACGTTCCGATTCGGCCCATTCTAGTGTCCGGAACCGGGCTCCTCAGGTGGGGAACCGACGGCCGTGGCCGTCGGTCAGCCCCTTCACCACCCGCGTGACCTGGGCAGGCGCGGCGCACCACGGTTGGCTGGGAACAGGGGTGAGCTGCCGACCCCGCTTGAGGTGGGACTTTGGCCGACCTCAGGGCGCGAATCGTTACGCTCGTGTGACTCATTGGCGCACAATGCGCTCGGCCACCGATCCGACCGCGAAAGTGGGCGGACCCACCGTTTCACCGTGCCCACTCCACGACACGCGCGAACCGCGGTTCGGAAAGGGTGATTCGCCCCCAACGGTAGGGGATGACGGGCCTCACCGCATCCGTGACGGCCTGCCGCGGGCGTCCGCGGCCGAGTCCGGCCACAATTCCCACGCCGGGGTCACTCCCGATAATCCCTGAATATCGCCAAGTGACCGAATGCGACAGGTTCGAAGTCATGCGAATCCGGGCACCGAACATGTCAGGTTCGAAAACTCGCCGGAGCCCCAAGGACGCATTCATGTACCTGGTACGCGAGGCCGCCGTCGTGGACCTGGCCACCCACGGCACCACCTGGAACTGGACCTGTCGACTCTGTAACCACAGCAACCCCGACGACGAGAACATCTGCTGCCAGCACTGCGGAGCGACGAAGCGCTGAGACGCCGCCTCTTCCCCAGCGCGACGTCCGTCGGCCCCGGCCCGGACACGACGGGGGGCGGCACGCACGTCGCGCACCGCCCCTTCGGGCGCCGTCATCGCCATCCCGGCGACCGCGGCTCCTTGTCGGCGATCACCGCCGTGGGCTCGACCCCTGCCCGGCCGTCACTGCTTCTTCTGGTGCTCAGGGGGCAGGACCGTGCGGATGTGCACGTCGTGTAGCTGCTGGTCGGAGACCGCGGAGGGCGCACCCATCATCAGGTCCTGGGCGTTCTGGTTGAGCGGGAAGGCGATGGTCTCGCGGATGTTGGGTTCATCCGCGAGGAGCATGACGATCCGGTCGACACCGGGCGCGATACCGCCGTGCGGCGGGGCACCGAACTTCAGTGCCCTGAGCATGCCGCCGAACTCGGCCTCGACGGCCTCCTTGTCGTATCCGGCGATGTCGAAGGCCTTGTACATGATCTCGGGTGAGTGGTTCCGAATCGCCCCGGAGGACAGTTCGACACCGTTGCAGACGATGTCGTACTGCCACGCGAGGATGTCCAGCGGGTCCTGGGTGTTCAGGGCCTCCATACCGCCCTGCGGCATGGAGAAGGGGTTGTGGCTGAACGCGACGTCGCCCTGCTCGTTGATCTCGAACATCGGGAAGTCGACGATCCAGCAGAAGCGGTAGACCTTCTCCTCGAAGAGGTCCGCGCGCTTGCCCGCCTCGACGCGGACCGGCGCCATGATGCGGTTGATCTCCGCCTCGTCCTCACTCGCGCAGAAGAACAGACCGTAGCCGGGACCGGCGCCCAGGGTCGAGAGCAGTTCGTCGCTGATCTCGGTGACGAACTTGGCGATGGGGCCGGTGAGCTCACCGTTCTCTCCGACCTTGAGCCAGGCCAGGCCCTTGGCCCCCTGCTCGACCGCGAAGTCGCCGATGCCGTCGAAGAACTTCCGAGGCTTGTCACCGACCCGCGGGACGGCCAGAGCGCGCACCTTCTTGCCCTCGAAGGCGCGAAAGTCGGTCTTGTCGAACAGCGCGGTGACGTCGAGCATCCGCATCGGCACGCGCAGGTCGGGCTTGTCCGTCCCGTACCACTCCAAAGCGTCCCGGTAGGCGATGCGCGGGTAGGGGGAGGTGATTTCCCAACCGTCGGAGAACTCCCGGAAAACGTCGGTCATCACCTTCTCGATGACCTCGAAGACGTCCTCCTGCTCGACGAAGCTCATCTCGACGTCAAGCTGGTAGAACTCGCCCGGGGAGCGGTCCGCGCGGCTGTCCTCGTCACGGAAGCAGGGAGCGATCTGGAAGTAACGGTCGAACCCGGCGACCATCAGGAGCTGCTTGAACTGCTGCGGCGCCTGGGGAAGAGCGAAGAACCGGCCGGGGTGCAGACGCGACGGCACCAGGAAGTCGCGGGCTCCCTCGGGGCTGGAGCTGGTCAGGATGGGGGTCTGGAACTCGTTGAAGCCCAGGTCCGTCATCTTCTGCCGGATCGAGGCCACCACCTGGGAACGGAGCATGATGTTGCGGTGCATCCGCTCACGGCGCAGGTCGAGGAAACGGTATCCGAGACGACGCTCCTCGGAGGTGTTGTCCTCCGGGAAGACGGTGAGGGGAAGTTCCTCGGTCGTGCCGAGCACCTCCATCTCCGTGGCCTCGATCTCGATCTCACCCGTGGGGAGGCCGGGGTTGACGTTCTCGTCGCTGCGCGCCGCGACCTGGCCGGTGACCCGGATCACCGACTCCTTGGAGATTCGGCTGAGCTGCTCGAACACCGGGGACTCGGGGCGTGCCATGAGCTGCGTGACGCCGTAGTGGTCGCGCAGGTCGACGAAGAGCAGACCGCCGAGATCACGACGGTTGTGCACCCAGCCCGAAAGGCGCACCTGCTGCCCGACGTGCTCCTTACGGAGCTGACCACACGAATGAGTCCTGTAACGATGCATGAGTTACCAAGTCCACTAACTACACGGCTGGGCGAGGATGCCGGGTTTCCCGAAGACGGACCCGGCTGGAGGCACGGCATGCCCCTTGACATCTGGAATCCTACCGCCAACGACCCGGCCGAGCCGCCCGGTCGAGGGCGGCCGGGGCGGGGTGGTCGGAGCCGCGCGGTCAGCCGGTCAGGGCACGCAGGTAGGGGTTGGCGGCCCGCTCGCGTCCGACGGTGGTGGCCGGACCGTGGCCGGGCAGAATCCGGGTGTCGTCGGAGCGTGCCAGGACGGCCGAGGCGAGGCTGGCGTTCATCGCCGCCGGATCGCCGCCCGGGAAATCGGTCCGGCCGATGGAGCCGGCGAAGACCAGGTCCCCGGCGAGCATGACCGGGGACTGACCGGAGGAGGCCAGGCGGTAGACGACCGACCCCGGTGTGTGGCCCGGGGTGTGCTCGACGGTGAACTCCAGTCCGGCGAGGGTGAGGGTGTCACCGCCGTCGACCTCCACGAGGTCCTCCGGCTCGCGGAAAGGGCCCGGGCCGAGCAGCGCGGACAGCTGCGCGGCGAAGCCGGGGTCGACGCCCGCGGCGGGCTCGGTCAGCAGACGCCGGTCGGCGGCGTGCAGGTGAACCGGCAGGCCCGCCCGGTCGGCCAGCTCGGCGGCCGACCACACGTGGTCGAAGTGGCCGTGGGTGAGCAGGACGGCGGTCGGAGTCAGGTCGTGTTCGGCCAGGGCCTTGCCCACCTGCTCGGTGGCGTCCTGGCCCGGGTCGACGAGGACGCAGTCACCGCCCGGAGCCGGAGCGAGCACGTAGCAGTTCGCGGCGAGGGGCCCGGTGGCGAGCGCGGTGATGAGCACGCAGGATCGTCCTGTTCCTCGGTTGGTTCCGGTTGCTGGATTCGGGGGTGGAGGGTCCGGGGCCGGCGAAGGCACCGCCCGGCCACGCGCCCCGCCCGTTCCGGCTGACCGGGCGGACGTACCCTACGAGTACAGAGCCTACCGACGCGCGCGGGGGCGGCGAACCGATGTGCGAGGGGGTGCGCGGCTTTGATCACCATTCGATCACCGCACGCGTCGGGCCTCTTTGCCAAACCGCGTGGTAATGCCATATTGGTCACCGGTGCCGTGTGCGCCGCGTCCGCCGACCAGCGCCTCTCCACGGCGGGTCCCCGGCCCGGCCAGACGCACGAGGGCGCCGCCGCAGACACGGTGATCTGCGCAAGAGTGAACCACGGCGCGTCGATGCCCGCCCAATCGTATGGATATCGTGCTGAGCACGGTGGTACCCATCACGAACAGGTGCGGGACGCCGCGACGACCCGAACCCGCCTACGGCCGGGCTCATGACAGCAGGAGGACACGGTGACCACGGACCCTTGGGGCCGCGTAGACGACGACGGCACGGTCTACGTGCGCACGAGCGAAGGCGAGCGGGTCGTCGGATCGTGGCAGGCGGGGGCCCCGGAGGAGGCCCTGGCCTTCTTCCGCCAGAAGTACGACGCGCTGGTCACCCAGGTGGAGCTGCTGGAGAAGCGGCTCCGCAGCACCGACCTGTCCGCGTCGTCGGCGATGTCCAGCATCGACAAGCTGCGCTCCCAGGTCAGCGAGGCGCACGCGGTCGGTGACCTGGACGCCCTCACCCGGCGGCTCGACGCGCTCGCCGGACGCGCCGAGGAGCGCAAGGTCGAGCAGAAGCACGCGCAGGAGCAGGCGCGCGGGCACGCCCGCGAGATCAAGGAGCGCATCGTCGCCGAGGCCGAACGGGTCGCGGTGGAGACGACGCACTGGAAGTCCGGCGGTGAGCGGATGCTCCAGCTCATCGAGGAGTGGAAGAAGGCCCCGCGCGCCGACCGGCCCACCGAGCAGGCGCTGTGGAAGCGCATGTCGGCGGCGCGCAACTCGTTCTCCAAGCGGCGCAAGGCCTACTTCGCCAACCTCGACCAGCAGCGCGAGGAGGTGCGCGCGGTCAAGGAGCGCATCGTCGCCGAGGCCGAGGCCCTGTCCGACTCGCAGGACTGGGGCCCCACGGCCCGCGCCTACCGCGACCTGATGCAGCAGTGGAAGAGCAGCGGACGCGCGGACCGGGCCAGCGAGGACCGGCTGTGGGCACGGTTCAAGACGGCCCAGGACCGGTTCTTCGACGCGCGCAACGCGGTCTTCGCTGAGCGTGACGCCGAACTGCGCGTCAACGCCGAGGCCAAGGAGCGGATCCTGGCGGAGGCCAAGGACGAGATCCCCACGATCTCCGACCCCCGCCGGGCCCGCGCGCGCCTGCGCGACTTCCAGGAGGCGTGGGAGGAGGCCGGAGAGCTGCCACGCGACGTGCGTGACCAGCTGGAGGGCGCCTTCCGCCAGATCGAGGACTCCGTGCGCCGCGCGGAGGACGCCGAGTGGGAGCGGACCAACCCGGAGGCCCGGGCCCGCGCCCAGGCCACGGTCGAACAGCTGGCGACCGCGATCAATGATCTGGAGGCGAAGCTGGAGAAGGCGCGCGAGCGCGGCGACTCCCGGCGGATCAAGGAGCACGAGGACGCGTTGCAGGCTCGGCGCTCCTGGCTGGCCGAGGCGGAGAAGGCGCTCAGCGAGCTGAGCTGACGCTTCTCCCGAACACGGGCGGGCCGTGTCCCCTGGCAGGGGACGCGGCCCGCCCGTATTGGTGAGAATGGTGGGGAGTCCGGGCCCGAACCGGGGCCCGCGCCCATCGACGTGCTCCGAGGTCTCCATGCCCGACTCCACACCGCCGCCGACCGTCCTGGTCGTGGACGACGAACCGAACATCCGCGAGCTCCTCGCCGCTTCCCTGGAACTGGACGGCTTCACCGCGGTCCGGGCCGGGGACGCGGCGGGTGCGCGGGAGAGCGCACGGGAGCACGGACCGGCACTGGCGGTCGTGGACGTCATGCTTCCGGACGGGGACGGGTTCGCGCTCGCCGCCGATCTGCGGGCGGAGCACCCGGACCTGCCCGTGCTGTTCCTGACCGCGCGGGACTCGGTGACCGACCGTGTGGCGGGGGTGCGGGCCGGCGCCGACGACTACGTGACCAAGCCGTTCAGCGTGGAGGAGGTCGTCCTCCGGATCCGCGCGATCCTGCGGCGGGTGGGAACGGTGGGGCGGCCGGACGAGGGTCGCGTCCTGCGGTACGAGGACCTGGAGTTGGACGAGGACGCCTATGAGGCGCGCCGGGGCGGGCGGACGATCCGTCTGTCCCCCACCGAGTTCGAGCTGTTGCGGTACCTCATGGCCAACGCCGGGCGTGTGCTGACCAGGCCGCAGATCCTGCGGACGGTGTGGGGCCAGGACGGCGACGACAGCCGGGTCGTGGAGACCTACATCAGCTACCTACGGCGCAAGGTGGACGTGGACGGCCCCCCGTTGATCCACACCGTCTGGGGCGTGGGGTACAGCCTGCGTCGGAGCCGTGACCGTGGCTGAGTTCCGGCGTGCGCGCCGCCTGCTGCCCGTGAGCCTGTGGGGGCGGCTGGTGTTGTCGGTGCTGGTGCTCACCACGGTGGCGATGGCGATGTTCGGTGTGGCCGGGTCCGTGCTGCTGCGCCAGTCGCTGACGGCGGAGGTGGACGAGCGGCTGGCCCGGATGATGGCCCCGTCGGTCTCGCGCGAGGAGTCGCCGCCGGACATGGGGCACGCCGAGCCGCCGGCCCTGCCGTCGGATCTGCGGGAGTTGCGGTTCGCCTCCGACGGGACGCTGCTGTGGCGTGTGGGCCAGACGGAGGAGGACCCCTCGGGTCCCGACGTGTCGGGGTTGACCGCCGAGGAGTTGCGAGAGGCTGACGGGTCCGTCTTCGAGCTGCCGGACACGGAGGGTGGCGCCGACTGGCGGGTCAGGGTCGGGGCGGCTCCGGACGGGACCGTCGCGATGCTGGCGCAGTCCCTGGCCGGGGTGGACACGACGTTGGCCCTGCTGAGGTGGGTGCAGCTCGGTGCGGGCACGGTGGTGCTGGTGGCCCTGGCCTCGGGCACGGTCGCGATCGTCCGTGTCCAGTTGCGCCCGTTGGCGCGCATGCAGCGCGCGGCCGACGCCATCGCGGGTGGCGACTTCGAGGCACGCGTTCCGGAGGACCGGCGGCACGGCTCCGCCTCCGAGACCGCGCGCCTGGGCGCCGCGCTCAACACGATGTTGGGGAGGCTGTCGGAGGCGTTGAGGGAGCGGGAGGCCACGGCGGAGCGGATGCGGCGGTTCGTGGCCGACGCATCGCACGAGTTGCGCACCCCCCTGGCGTCGATCCGGGGGTTCGCGGAGCTGTTCCGACTGGGGAGGGAGCGTGGCCGGGTCTCGGCCGATCCGGTGGTGGACGACTGGATGCGGCGCGTGGAGTCCGAGGCGGAGCGCATGGGGACGTTGGTGGACGGCCTTCTGTTGCTGGCCCGCCACGACGAGCAGCCGGAGGTGGCCGCCGAGGACGTGGACCTGGCCGAGCTCGTGCGGGAGGGGGTCGCGGCGGCGCGGGCCCGGGAGGGGGGCACGCGGGAACGGGTGGCGTCGGAGACGGTGCCCGGGGTTCGGGTGGTCGGTGACCGGTCACGCCTGCGGCAGGTGCTGGACAACCTGATAGGCAACGCCCAGGTGCACACGCCGCCCGGAACCCCCGTACGGGTGTGGGTGGAGGTACTGGAGGACCCGGATCGGTGGACTCCGTCGGAGGAGGCGGTCCGGGTCGGCGCGCTGCCGTCGAGGGTGGGCCGTGTGGTCGCGGTGTGCGTACGCGACGAGGGGCCCGGGATCCGGGCACAGGACCGAGCACGGCTGTTCGACCGGTTCTTCCGGGCGGACGAGGGCCGCTCGCGCCACACGGGGGGCGCGGGACTGGGACTGGCGATCTCGGCCGCCGTCGTGTCCGCGCACGGCGGGGTCCTGGAGGTGGTCAGCGGGCCCGGTCAGGGCACGCTGTTCCGTGTGTTGCTACCGCTCGGCTGACGGGTACATCCCCCGTACCGGCCCTGTCCCCCGGGCCTGGCCACCACGGTCGGTCAGCGGCGTGAGTCCAGGTGGTAGACGTTCGCGGGCGTGGGATCGGCGGTCCCCTTCGGTTCCGCACCGGTTCCCTGGTCCGCCTCGGCCGCCGCCTCCGTTCCCGTTTCCCGCTCCGCGGCGGACGCGGGNNNGCCGGCCGTCAGTAACGCCGTCAGAGCGGCACCCCCGATGACCCACGGCGCGATGACCGGACCGCGAACGATGTGGACCGCCGAGGCGCACGACGCCAGTGTGGCGTCGGGAGCGGGGCGCACGCACACGGTGGTGACCGAACGATCCTCGTCCGGGACATCGGTGATCTCGCCGACGGCGGTCAGCACCGCGCGTTCCCCGGCTTCCAGGGCCCCGGTCCAGACGATCCGCCCGTCCTCGACGGCGGCCTCGGGTGAGGTGGAGGTGACCTCCATGGCCGGGGAGACGAACTGCACCACCTGAGCCTCGGGAAGGGCGTCGCCACCGGAGTTGCGGATCCGGATGGTGAGGTCGACCCGGTCGCCCTCGCGCAGGGGCTCCGCCTCGACCGCGGCCTCCACCACGACGTGGAGTGTGTCAGCCCCTGGAACGGGCGCCATCAGGAGGGCCGAGAGTCCTCCGGCTGACAGCGCCGTGAACACGGACATGGCGGACCCCCTCCGACAACCAGAATCACTATGCGTACATAGTATGTCGCAATGGGTGATATTTCTAGTTCGGGAGAGGATCCGCCGGTGAGATCCTAGGCGCCGACGGCCGACCGCAGCGCGGAGGCACGGTCGGTCCGCTCCCACGTGAAGTCGGGCAGCTCGCGGCCGAAGTGGCCGTAGGCCGCGGTCTTCGCGTAGATCGGGCGCAGCAGGTCGAGGTCGCGCACGATGGCGGCGGGCCGCAGGTCGAAGATCTCCTTGACCGCCTTCTCGATCAGCTCCGGGGCGACCTTCTCGGTGCCGAAGGTCTCGATGAACACACCGACCGGGTGCGCCTTACCGATGGCGTAGGCGACCTGGACCTCGGCGCGCTCGGCGAGCTCGGCGGCGACGATGTTCTTGGCGACCCAGCGCGTGGCGTAGGCGGCCGAGCGGTCCACCTTCGACGGGTCCTTGCCGGAGAAGGCGCCGCCGCCGTGGCGGGGGGGGG
>NZ_ANBC01000523.1 GCF_000341125.1 Nocardiopsis lucentensis DSM 44048
ACACGACCGGCTCGATCACGTGCTCACGCACGTCCGGGGCGAGCATCTCGTCGAGGTTGATGTCGGCGGCGTGCTGGCTGGAGACGACGACCGTGTCGAGGCGGACCGGGGTCTGGCCCTCGTACTCGACCGTGACCTGGGTCTTGCCGTCCGGGCGCAGGTAGGGCACCGTGCCGTTGCGGCGGACCTCGGACAGGCGCTCGGAGAGCGAGTGCGCCAGCTTGATCGGCAGCGGCATGAGCTCGGGGGTCTCACGGTTGGCGTAGCCGAACATCAGGCCCTGGTCACCCGCGCCCTGCCGGTTGAGGGCGTCGTCCTCGTTCTCGACACGCGCCTCATAGGCGGTGTCGACACCCTGGGCGATGTCCGGGGACTGCGCGTCGATGGAGACGTTGACCCCGCAGGAGTCACCGTCGAACCCCTTGGCGGACGAGTCGTAGCCGATCTGGAGGATCCGCTCACGCACGATGGCGGGGATGTCGACGTAGGTCTGGGTGGTGACCTCACCCGCGATGTGGACCTGACCGGTGGTGATCAGCGTCTCGACCGCGACCCGGCTCGTGGGGTCGTTGGCGAGCATCGCGTCGAGGATCGAGTCACTGATCTGGTCGGCCATCTTGTCGGGATGGCCTTCGGTGACCGACTCGGAGGTGAAAAGGCGGCGGGACACGTTGCCTGACTCCTTGCAGCGGCTGCTGGCTGACATGTACCGGCGGCACGGGGCCGACCGGCGTGGTTGGTTGTCGCTCCACTGTAACGGGACCGATGAGGGTGGAAGTCCCGTGGTCGGGAGATCACGGGTTCCCGAAGGAAGTGTTGCGTACTCGGAGGTAGGAATCCAGTCCCGCGTGGTGGTGATTTACGGCAGACGCTCGGCCACGAGATCCCAGACCCGGTCCGCCAGGTCCTCCTTGGGGCCGAACGGCACGTCCACGGCGGCGCCCTCGGAGGTGAGGATCACCGCCTGGTTGTCCTCGGTGCCGAAGGCACGACCGCCACCGACCTGGTTGACCACGAGGAGGTCGCAGCCCTTGCGCTCCAGTTTGGCGCGCCCGTGGGCGAGCACGTCGTCGGTCTCGGCGGCGAAGCCCACGATGGTCTGCTCCCCGCCGTCCGCCGCCCGGGAGGCGACCAGTCCGGCGAGAATGTCGGGGTTCTCTGTCAACTCGATCGGCGCGGGCGCGGCCCCGGACTTCTTGATCTTGCTCCCGACACTGGCGGCGGGGCGGAAGTCGGCCACCGCGGAGGCCATGACCACGACGTCGGCCCCGACTCGCTCGGCGGCCATGGTCTCGGACAGGTCGAGCGCGGACTCCACTCGGACGACGCGGACCCCGGCGGGATCGGGCAGGGCGACGTTGGCCGCGACGATCGTCACCTCGGCGCCTCGGGCGGCGGCGGTCCGGGCCAGGGCGTATCCCTGTTTGCCCGAGGAGTGGTTGCCGATGAAGCGGACCGGGTCGATCGCCTCGCGCGTGCCCCCCGCGGAGATCACCACGCGCCGGCCGGTGAGGTCGGCGCCGCCCCCGCGTAGGGCCATGCGGGCCGCGTCGAACAGCTCGGCGGGCTCGGGCAGGCGCCCTCTGCCCGTGTCGGCCCCGGTCAGGCGCCCCTCAGCCGGGTCCAGAACGGTCGCTCCGCGCGCGCGGAGGGTGGCCACGTTGGCCTGGGTGGCGGGGTGCTCCCACATCTCGGTGTGCATCGCCGGAGCGAACACCACCGGGCATCGGGCGGTCAGGAGCGTGTTGGTCAGCAGGTCGTCCGCCAGCCCGGCGGCGGCCTTGGCCAGGATGTTGGCGGTGGCCGGGGCGACGAACACGAGGTCGGCGGACTGACCGATGCGCACGTGGGGCACCTCGTGCACGTCGTCCCAGACCGCGGTCGCCACGGGCTGCCCGGACAGGGCGGCCCAGGTGGGCTCTCCCACGAAGCGGAGCGCGTCGACGGTGGGCACGACCCGGACGCGGTGACCGGACTCGGTCAGTCGCCGGAGCAGCTCGCAGATCTTGTACGCGGCGATGCCGCCTCCGACGCCGAGGACCACCTGGGGCGTGCGGGCGGGTTCTGTCTCACTCACGAAAGGAGTTCTACCAGGTGCCGTCGCGGACAGGCACGGTCGAGCCCTGGCCGAGCTCGCGAGGCCGCGTAAGCGCCGTCAGTTGCCCTCGTAGGGCTCGGCGGTCAGCAGACCGGACTTGACCTCGCGCAGGGCGATGGACAGGGACTTCTCCTGGACGTGGGTCTCCACGAGCGGGCCGACGTACTCCAGCAGGCCCTCGCCGAGCTGAGCGTAGTAGGCGTTGATCTGGCGGGCCCGCTTGGACGCCATGGTGACCAGGCTGTACTTGCTGTCGACGCACTCCAGCAGGTCGTCGATCGGCGGGGGGGGGGTGG
>NZ_ANBC01000524.1 GCF_000341125.1 Nocardiopsis lucentensis DSM 44048
ACGGTCTCCGGCTCGTCGAAAGCCGTGACGTGATTGACAGGTGGGCGCCCGCGAACGGCGGTATCACGCCTTGGGCGCTCTGATCAACGCTAGCAGCTCGTCGCATACGTCCCGTACGGACGTGTTGACCAGCGTGGTGTCGAACTCCTTCTCCGCGGCGAGCTCGATTCTGGCCGCGTCCAGCCTGCGCTGGACGACCTCCTCGGACTCGGTGCCGCGGCCGGTCAGACGCCGGACGAGCTCCTCCCACGAGGGCGGCGCGAGGAAGACGTGCAGGGCGTCGGGCATGGACGCGCGCACCTGGCGGGCACCCTGGAGCTCGATCTCCAGCAGGACGGGAACACCGGTGCTCAGCCGGTCGCGGACCGGGGCGCGGGGGGTGCCGTAGCGGTTGCCCGCGAACTCCGCCCACTCCAGCAGTTCGTCGTCGGCGACGAGCCGGTCGAACTCCGCGTCGGAGACGAAGTGGTACTGGACGCCCTCACGCTCACCGGGTCGGGGAGCCCGGGTGGTCACCGACACCGAGAGCCACACGTCGGGGTGGTCGCGGCGGATGGCGTCGACCACCGTGCTCTTCCCCACACCGGAGGGACCGGACAGGACGGTCAGCCGTTTCTCCTGCGGGCTGGTCTGGGCTCCGGACGCGTCTGGCATGGGTGGATCGGGCTTCCCTTCGAGGTCTCCGCGGTCGCGGGAAGCTCCATTTATACCACCGCGCCGCGGCACGGAGGACGCGTCGACCTGGGGCCGAGCGCCCGCCGTCCGCGGCGCGGGTCAAGCCTCACCGGGGGTTGGGCCACCACTGTGGCACGATGCCGCTCCCGCACGATCGGGGAACGGTTCCCGCCGCGACTGTGGGGGACGCGGACGGGCCGGTGCACTACGGGAACTACTTGGTCAGGTCCCCGAACTCGCTCTCGAGAGCGGCGCGCTGGTTGGTTCCCAGGCCGCGGACACGGCGGGACTCAGCGATGTTGAGCCGCTCCATGATCTGCTTGGCACGGACCTTGCCGACACCGGGCAGGGATTCGAGCAGAGCCGAAACCTTCATCTTGCCGATGACATCGTCCTTGAGGCCGTTCGAGAGGACCTCGGACAGCGAGATGCCGCCGTTCTTGAGCTTGTTCTTGACCTCTGCACGCTCTTTTCTGGCCTTGGCGGCCTTCTCAAGAGCGGCACTGCGCTGCTCGGGTGTGAGGGGAGGAAGGGCCACGCCGGGTCACCTCGGATTTCTACTCGTTTGTAGAGGGCGGACGCCTGCGCAAGTTAGTAGGTCCGACCCCCCTTAGGCAACGCAAAGTGGCCCTTCAGCGGCTATTTCATCGAATGAACTACTGAGAGTTACAGCTTCATTGCGGTCTGAGACGAAAATCAGGACCTTGGTCCCGGTTGAAGAGACCGAAAAGCGTGCCACCAGTGCAGGTCACAGAGGGGTGACGCAGGTCACTGTCGGCTTTGAATTTCGGTTTTCGGACACACTTAATTGGTGACCGTCCGTGATCCACAACTGCGCGTGATGGGACCACTGCGACATCCCGCCCACACCTCCCTCCGATGCTCCGCTAGGCACGGACCCCGGCGCGCCGTACCGCGGCGGCGATCGCCGCCGCGGCGGCGCCGGGGGCCGCCGCCCTGGTGATCGGCCGACCGACGACCAGCAGGTCCGCTCCGGCCGCGACGGCCTCCTCCGGGGTGGCGATCCGGGACTGGTCACCCCTGTCCGCCCCCGCCGGGCGCACGCCCGGCGTGATCAGGGTGATGTCCGACCCCACCTCGTTCCTCACCAGGGCCACCTCCTGCGGCGAGCACACCAGGGCACGGGCCCCGGCGCCCACCGCCATCGCCGCCAGACGCCGCACCGCGTCGCGAGCCGGACCGAGCAGCCCCACCTGCTCCAGATCCTTCTCACTCATCGAGGTGAGCACCGTCACGGCGGCGATCCTCGTGTCCGGCGCGGCCTCCACCGCCGCCCGGACCATGTCCGCTCCCCCACTGGCGTGCACCGTGAGGATCGACGGCCGCAGGCCCGCGACGCTGCGCGCCGCGCCCGCGACCGTCGCCGGGATGTCGTGCAGCTTCAGGTCGAGGAAGACCCCGACGCGGTTGGCGCCGCGTACCGCGCTGACCACCTCGGGGCCGTACCGCAGGTACAGCTCCAACCCCACCTTCACCGTGCTCACGTGCGGTGCCACGGCGGAGGCCCAGGTGGCGGCGGTCTCGATGTCGTCGGCGTCGATCGCGACGGCGATCGGCGCGGGCGCGGTGGGCGCGGTCATGTCGGTTTCCCCTCTTCGTCCGACACCGTACAGTCGGTGTCAGCACCTGCACCTGTGCTTACGAATGTGCTTACGAAAGCACTAGCCGATGCACGTTCACTGTCATGTGCACACACCAAGGTGTGCGATTCCCCGGATGAGGCACTTCATGCGCCCCAGCCATGTCACTTCCCCGTAACGGCTGTCGAGACGGCCGTGAGCGGCCCTTTTCCCGGATCGGATGATCGGGGTGCCGGATACGCGCGTTCGGCCGGAGAACGCCGTCTGAGCGCCGTTCAGCCCGGTCAGGGCACCCACGCCCGGTCCAGACCGGGCCTCAGGCCCCCACCCCCGATCTGTGGGCCGCGCCGACCAGGTCGACGGCCCGCTCCACCCCGCGCGACTCCAGCGCCTCGGTGAACTGCCGGAGCACACGCGCACACGCGGACGGATCGGAGAAGTTGGTCGTACCCACCGCGACGGCGCTCGCCCCGGCCGCCATGAACTCGACCGCGTCCTCGCCCGTGCGCACCCCGCCCATGCCCACGATCGGCACATCGGGCAGAGCCTCGTGCACCCGGTAGACACAGCCCACCGCGAGCGGGCGGATCGCCGGACCCGACAGCCCGCCGATCCCGCCCGCCACGGCCGGGCGCAGGGTGCGGGTGTCGATCGCCATACCGCGCACGGTGTTGATCATCGACAGTCCGTCCGCCCTCGCCTCCACGCACGCCGTGGCCAGTTCCACGACGTCGGGCACATCGGCGGAGAGCTTGGCCAGGACCGGGACGTCCGAACGGGCGTGCGAGCGCACCGTGCTCACCACCGCCGCCGCGCTCGCCGGGTCGTCGACGAAGTACCGTCCGCCCGGGTCGGCCGGGTCCGGGCAGGCGAGGTTGACCTCGATGGCGCTGACGCCGTCCGCCTCGGAGACGCGTCGAGCCAGTTCGCCGAACTCCCCCATGCCCGTTCCGGCGATGGACACGATCGCCCGTCCGCCTCGGGAGAGCAGCCAGGGAAGGTCGCGCTGGAGGAAGACGTCGACCCCGGGCCCCTGCATGCCGGTGGTGCTCAGCATCCCGCTGGGCGTCTCGGCCATGCGCGGCGCGGGGCGTCCCGCGTGCGGTTCCAGCATCACCGACTTGGTGGTCACCGCGCCGATCGTGGAGATGTCGAAGAAGCGCGCCAGTTCGCGGCCCGCCCCGGCGCACCCGGCGGCGGTCACCACCGGGTTGGGCAGCTCGGCCGGGCCGAGCCGGATCCTGAGGTCCGTGTTCACCGTTCCCACCCTCCAGGTGCGTGCCGGTCAGGCGATGTCGCGCGCGGACTCGGCCGCGCGGGCGGCTTTGGAGCCCTTCCAGCCCGGTGCGCCCAGGGCGTCGAAGGGGATGGAGCCGACGTCGTCGAAGCGCACCCGTTCGCCGCGAAACACCGGGCCGTCCACGCAGGAGCGCACCATGCGGGTGACACCGTCCTCCCCCACGACGGGGATCACGCAGGTCATGCAGATCCCCGTACCGCAGGCCATCGTCTCCTCCACCGAGACCTGGACGGGCACGCCGTGTTCGCCCGCCACCGCCGTGACCGCGCGCAGCATGGGCATGGGGCCGCAGGCGTACACCGCGTCGGACCGGGCCTCCTCGATGACCCGGCCGAGCACGTCGGTCACCTGGCCGCGTGTGCCGAAGGACCCGTCGTCGGTGGTGAAGACGGCCGTCTCGGCGACACGGCGGGCGGTGATGGCGCTGAACACGCGGTCGGACGAGGCCGCGCCCAGGACGAAGTCCACCCGGCAGCCCCGCCGGCGCAGGGCCTGGGCGAGCGGGAACAGCGGGGCGCTGCCCGAACCACCGCCCACGAGCACGCAGTTGACCGGGTCCCGCGGCAACGGGAAGGGGCGGCCCAACGGTCCGACCACGTCCAGCAGGTCGCGCGATCTTCGTTCGGACAGCCACGCGGTACCCGTCCCCCGCACGGCGAACAGGAACTCGACGGTGCCCCCGTAGTCGGGTTTGACGTCGTGGATGGCGAAGGGGCGGCGCAGCAGGGTGCTGGAGTGGTCGCCGCCCACCCCCACCGTGACGAACTGCCCGGAGCGGAAGCGCTCGGCCACGCCCGGCGCGACCACGGTGATGGCGTAGTAGGCGTCCACCCGGCGCACGTTCAGCACGGGGCACCTGATCTGCACCGGTCCGTTGTCGCTCATGGTGTCCTGGAGCCTTCCTCGCCTCGGCCGTGCGTTCGCCGTGGGCGCGCGGTCCACGGCGAACGCACTCTACTGCGTCCGAGCCCGGTCTCCGGCCCGGTTACGCCCGGCTGGCGTCGAGGGTGCTCGCGTGCTCCTGGAGGGAGCGCACTCCCACATCGCCGCGCACTCGCGCCTCGATCGCCTGTACCGCGGCGGCCAGCCCCTGGACCGTGGTCACGCTGGGCACGCCGCGCACGACGGCCGCGGTGCGGATCTCGTACCCGTCCAGACGCGGTCCGGCCTGCCCGGCGCTGCCGAAGGGGGTGTTGACGATGAGGTCGACCCCGCCGTCGTGGATGAGCTGCACGATGGTCGGCTCGCCGTCGGGACCGGGGCCCTCGCTGTGCTTGCGCACGACGGTGGCGCGCACCCCGTTGCGGCGCAGGACCACGGCGGTGCCCTCGGTGGCCAGGATCTCGAAGCCCAGGTCGGCCAGGCGCTTGACCGGGAAGATCATCGAGCGCTTGTCCCGGTTGGCCACGGACACGAACACCCGGCCGCTGGAGGGCAGCTGTCCGTTGACGGCCAGCTGCGACTTGGCGTAGGCGGAGCCGAACTGTACGTCCAGGCCCATGACCTCGCCGGTGGAGCGCATCTCGGGGCCGAGGATGGTGTCGACGCCCTCGCCCTGCTTGTCGATGAACCGGCTGAAGGGCAGCACGGCCTCCTTGACCGAGACCGGCGCGTCGGCGGGCAGGTCTCCGCCGTCGCCCTCGGCGGGCAGCATGCCCTCGGACCGCAGCTCGGCGATGGTGCTCCCGGCCATGACGCGGGCCGCGGCCTTGGCCAGCGGCACGGCGGTCGCCTTGGACACGAACGGCACGGTGCGGGAGGCGCGCGGGTTGGCCTCCAGCACGTACAGGACCCCGGAGGCGAGCGCGTACTGGACGTTGAGCAGGCCGCGCACGCCGGTCCCCCGGGCGATGGCCTCGGTGGAGTAGCGGATCCGCTCGATGTCCTCGCTGCCCAGGGTGACCGACGGCAGGGTGCACGCCGAGTCGCCGGAGTGGATCCCGGCCTCCTCGATGTGCTCCATGACGCCGCCCAGGTACAGGTCGGTGCCGTCGTAGAGCGCGTCGACGTCGATCTCGATGGCGTCGTCGAGGAAGCGGTCGATCAGGACCGGGTGCTCGGGGCTGACCTCGGCGTTGCGCCGGATGTAGTCGGCGAGCATCGTCTCGCTGTAGACGATCTCCATGCCCCGGCCGCCGAGCACGTAGGACGGGCGGACCATGACCGGATAGCCGATCTCGTCCGCGGCCGCCTTGGCCTCCTCGAAGGAGTAGGCGGTGCCGTGCTTGGGCGCGGGCAGCCCGGCCTCGGCCAGGACCTTGCCGAACTCACCGCGGTCCTCGGCCAGGTCGATGGCCTCGGGGCTGGTGCCGATGACGGGCACCCCGGCGGCCTTGAGGCGGCGGGCCAGGCCGAGCGGGGTCTGTCCGCCCAGCTGCACGATGACCCCGGCGACCGGTCCGGTGGCCTGCTCGGCGCGGACGACCTCCAGGACGTCCTCCAGGGTGAGCGGCTCGAAGTAGAGCCGGTCGCTGGTGTCGTAGTCGGTGGAGACGGTCTCGGGGTTGCAGTTGACCATCACGGTCTCGTACCCGGCCTCGGACAGCGCGAAGGAGGCGTGGACGCACGAGTAGTCGAACTCGACGCCCTGGCCGATGCGGTTGGGTCCCGAACCGAGGATGATGATCTTGGGCCGGTCGCCGGTGGGGACCTCCGTCTCCTCGTCGTAGCTGGAGTAGAGGTAGGGCGTGCGGGCGGCGAACTCGGCGGCGCAGGTGTCCACGGTCAGGTAGACGGGGTGGATGCCCAGGGCGTGACGCAGCTCGCGGACCACGTCCTCGCGCTTGCCGGTGATCTCGCCGATCTGGACGTCGGAGAAGCCCAGTCCCTTGGCCTCGCGCAGCAGGTCCGCGTCGAGCTTGGGCGCGTCGGCCAGCACGCGGGCGGTCTCCTCCAACCGGAGCATCTGGTCGAGGAACCACGGGTCGATCCGGGTGGCCTCATGCAGTTCCTCGACGGTCGCTCCGGCGCGCAGGGCCTGCTGGACCTGGCGCAGGCGGTGCTCGGTCGGGGTGGCGGCCCGGCGCAGCAGGTCGCCCTTGTCCCCGGGCTCGCCCGCCCAGGTGAAGCCGACGCCCGCCTTCTCCACCGAGCGCATGGCCTTCTGGAGGGCCTCGGGGAAGGAGCGGCCGATGGCCATCGCCTCGCCGACGGACTTCATCGTGGTGGTGAGGCCGGGGTCGGCGCCCGGGAACTTCTCGAAGGCGAACCGGGGAACCTTGACGACCACGTAGTCGAGCGTGGGCTCGAAGCTGGCCGGAGTCTCCCGGGTGATGTCGTTGGGGATCTCGTCGAGCGTGTAACCGACGGCGAGCTTGGCGGCGATCTTGGCGATCGGGAAGCCGGTGGCCTTGGAGGCCAGCGCCGAGGAGCGGGACACGCGGGGGTTCATCTCGATGACGATGATCCGGCCGGTGGTGGGGTGGACGGCGAACTGGATGTTGCAGCCGCCGGTGTCCACGCCGACCTCGCGGATGACCGCGATGCCGATGTCGCGCAGTTTCTGGTACTCGCGGTCGGTCAGGGTCATGGCGGGGGCCACGGTGATGGAGTCACCGGTGTGCACGCCCATGGGGTCGAGGTTCTCGATGGAGCACACGACCACGACGTTGTCGTTGGTGTCGCGCATCAGCTCCAGCTCGTACTCCTTCCAGCCGAGGATGGACTCCTCCAGGAGCACCTCGGTGGTCGGGGAGAGCGCGAGGCCCTGTCCGGCGATACGGCGCAGCTCGGCCTCGTCGTGGGCGAAGCCGGAGCCGGCGCCGCCCATGGTGAAGGACGGCCGGACCACGACCGGGTAGTCCAGCTCCTCGGCGGCGTCCAGGCACTCCTGGAGGGTGTGGCAGATCCGGGAGCGCGCGGACTCGCCGCCGATGCGCTCGACGATCCCCTTGAAGGTCTCGCGGTCCTCGCCGGACTGGATGGCCTCGATGTTGGCGCCGATCAGCTCGACGCCGTACTTCTCCAGGATGCCCGCCTCGTCCAGGGCGACGGCGGCGTTGAGCGCGGTCTGCCCGCCCAGGGTGGGCAGCAGGGCGTCGGGGCGCTCCTTGGCGATGATCTTCTCGATCATCTCGGTGGTGATCGGCTCGACGTAGGTGGCGTCGGCGATCTCCGGGTCGGTCATGATCGTGGCCGGGTTGGAGTTGACCAGGATGACCCGCAGGCCCTCGGCCCGCAGAACCCGGCAGGCCTGGGTACCCGAGTAGTCGAACTCGGCCGCCTGCCCGATCACGATCGGGCCGGAGCCGATCACGAGGACGGATGAAAGGTCACTACGGCGCGGCATGCTCTTCCTCTACTACTGCTTGGCAGCCGGTGCGGGCTGGGCGGACATCAGGTCGCAGAACTCGTCGAAGAGTCCGGCGGCGTCGTGGGGGCCCGCGGCGGCCTCCGGGTGGAACTGGACGCTGAACGCGGGGCGGTCCAGCAGCCGCAGGCCCTCGACGACCTGGTCGTTGAGGCCGATGTGGCTGACCTCGGCCCGGCCGTACGGGGTGTCGAAGGGGGCGTCGAGCGGCGCGTCGACGGCGAAGCCGTGGTTCTGGCTGGTGATGGCGACCTTGGTGGTGCGGGTGTCGCGCACCGGCTGGTTGACGCCCCGGTGGCCGAAGGTCAGCTTGTAGGTGCCCAGGCCCAGGGCGCGGCCCAGGATCTGGTTGCCGAAACAGATGCCGAAGAGCGGCTTGCCCGCGTCCAGGACTCCGCGCATGGCGGCGACGGGGCCGTCGGCGGTGGCGGGGTCGCCGGGGCCGTTGCTGAAGAACACGCCGTCGGGGTCGAGGGCGAGGATGTCCTCGGTGGTGGCGGCGGCGGGCAGCACGGTGACGCGGCAGCCGCGCTCGGCCAGGCGCTGGGGCGTCATGGCCTTGATGCCGAGGTCGACGGCGGCCACGTGGAAGCGGGTCTCGACGCCCTCGGGCGGCAGGACCTCGTAGGACGCGTCGGTGCTGACCTCGGCGGCCAGGGCGGACCCGGCCATGGGCGGCTGCTCCATGATGCGGGCCAGCAGCGCCTTCGGGTCGGTCTCGACCGTACTGATCGCGGCGCGCATGGCGCCCCGGTCGCGCAGGTGGCGGGTCAGGGCGCGGGTGCCCCTGAGGGCGATGCCGACCACGCCCTGGCGGCGCAGCTCCTCGTCGAGGGTGCGCTGGGCGCGCCAGTTGGAGGGGATGCGCGCGGGCTCGCGGACGACGTACCCGGCGACCCAGATCCGGCCGGACTCGGGGTCGTCGTCGTTGACGCCGGTGTTGCCGATGTGCGGCGCGGTCATGGCGACGATCTGGCGGTGGTAGGAGGGGTCGGTGAGGGTCTCCTGGTAGCCGGTCATCCCGGTGTTGAAGACGGCCTCGCCGAAGGTCTCCCCGGTGGCGCCGAAGGAGCGGCCGTGGAACACGCGGCCGTCCTCGAGCACCAGAATCGCCGGTCCGCCGGTTTCCTCGGACACGTTCTCCCCCTCTACCGAACCAGTTCTGACCTGGATGTTCGCTGTCGTGTTCAACTGATCTTCCCCTCCAGGACGGTCGGAACCCCGCGCAGGAAGGTCGCGCGGACCCGGCCGGGCAGGGTCATGCCGCGGAAGGGGGTGTTGCTGCTCTTGGTGGCCATGGCCCCGCCGTCGACCTCGACGGGGGCCGCCGGGTCGTACAGGACGACGTTGGCGGGCTCACCGGCGGCCAGGGCGCGGCCGTGCTCGAAGACGCGGCCGATGCGGGCGGGTGCCGCGGACATCCGGTCGGCGACCTGGTCCCAGGTGAGCAGGCCGGTGTCGACCATCGTGCGCTGGACGACCGCGAGGGCGGTCTCCAGGCCGACCATGCCCATGGCGGCGGTGGACCACTCGGTCTCCTTGGCCTCCACCGGGTGGGGGGCGTGGTCGGTGGCCACGATGTCGATCGTTCCGTCGGCCAACCCCCCCNTGGACGTCCTCGGCGGTGCGCAGGGGCGGGTTGACCTTGTAGATCGGGTCGTAGCTCTCGACCAGGTCGTCGGTGAGCAGCAGGTGGTGGGGGGTGACCTCGGCGGTGACGTCGCAGCCGCGGGCCTTGGCCCAGCGGATGATGTCGACGGACCCCTTGGTGGAGACGTGGCACACGTGCAGGCGGGATCCGACGTGCTGGGCGAGGAGGCAGTCGCGGGCGATGATCGCCTCCTCGGCGACCGCGGGCCAGCCGGGCAGGCCGAGGCGGTCGGAGACGCAGCCCTCGTTCATCTGGGCGCCCTCGGTCAGACGGGGCTCCTGGGCGTGCTGGGCGACGACCCCGTCGAAGGCTTTGACGTACTCCAGGGCGCGGCGCATGAGCAGGGCGTCGGAGACGCAGATGCCGTCGTCGGAGAAGACGCGGACCTGGGCTGCGGAGTCGGCCATGGCGCCGATCTCGGCGAGGCGTTCACCGGCCAGTCCGACGGTGACGGCGCCGACGGGGCGCACGTCGCAGTAACCGGCCTCGCGGCCCAGGCGCCAGACCTGCTCGACGACCCCTGCGGTGTCGGCGACGGGGTCGGTGTTGGCCATGGCGTGGACCGCGGTGTAACCGCCCATCGCGGCGGAGCGGGAGCCGGTGGCGACGGTCTCGGCGTCCTCGCGGCCGGGTTCGCGCAGGTGGGTGTGGAGGTCGACCAGACCGGGCAGGGCGATGAGGCCGTCGGCGTCGATGGTCTCCGCGCCCTCGGGGGCGTTCAGGTCGGGGCCAAGGGCCTCGATCCGGCCGTCGGCGAGCAGGATGTCGACGGGGTCGCCGCCGAGCGCTCGGGCGCGGCGGATCAGGTGCGGTCCGTGGGTGTCGGGCATCGCTGTGTGGATTTCCTCGTGTTCGGTGTGCGGAAGGCGGGTGCGGGCGCGACGGGGCGCGGGCGCGCGGCCCTGGTGTGGCGGGCGCGCGGCCCGGCGGACGCCGGTCGGGCCGTCGTCGGCGGTCAGGAGCCGCCGAGCAGCAGGTAGAGGACGGCCATGCGCAGGCTCACGCCGTTGGCGACCTGTTCGGTCACGGTGCAGCGCGGGGAGTCGGCGACCTCGGCGGAGATCTCCATGCCGCGGACCATCGGGCCCGGGTGCATGACGATGGCGTCCCCGGGCATGCGTGCCAGGCGTTCACCGTCCAGTCCGTAGTTGCGGCTGTACTCGCGCACGGACGGGAAGTAGGACTCGGTCATGCGCTCGGCCTGCACCCGCAGCATCATCACCACGTCGGACTTGGGCAGGACCTCGTCGAGGTCGTAGGAGACCTCGCAGGGCCAGGTGTGCACCGAGACCGGCAGCAGGGTGGGCGGCGCGACCAGGGTGACGTGCGCGCCGAGGGTGGTCAGCAGGAGCACGTTGGAGCGGGCGACGCGGCTGTGCAGGATGTCGCCGACGACGGCGACCCGCAGCCCCTCCAGGCGGCCCAGGCGGGAGCGCATGGTGAAGGCGTCCAGGAGGGCCTGGGTGGGGTGTTCGTGGGTGCCGTCGCCCGCGTTGAGCACGGAGCCGTCGACCCAGTTGGCGAGCCGGTGGGCGGCCCCCGAGGCGCTGTGGCGGGTG
>NZ_ANBC01000525.1 GCF_000341125.1 Nocardiopsis lucentensis DSM 44048
CCGTCAGCGCCCATCGCCTGGAGGGTCAGGGCGGTGTCCTTGAGGCTCTCGCCCTTGGAGACGCTCGACCCCTTGGCGGAGAAGTTGATGACGTCGGCGGACAGGCGCTTGGCGGCGAGCTCGAAGGAGGTGCGGGTGCGCGTGGAGTCCTCGTAGAAGAGGTTGACGACGGTGCGCCCGCGCAGGGTCGGCAGTTTCTTGACGGAGCGGTCGCTGACCCGTGCGAGCTCCTCGGCGGTGTCCAGGACGAGCGTGGCCTCGTCGCGGGTGAGGTCTCCGGTGGAGAGCAGGTGGCGCATCAGGAGTTCCCCTCCGTCGTACCGGGGCGCCGCCGCGCGGGGCCGAGCAGGACCGCGTCGTGGCCGTCGGTCTCGGTCAGACGGACGGTGACGTTCTCACGCAGGGAGGTCGGCAGGTTCTTGCCGACGTAGTCCGCGCGGATGGGCAGTTCCCGGTGGCCGCGGTCGACGAGGACGGCGAGCTGGACCGCGCGGGGGCGGCCGAGGTCGCCCAGGGCGTCCAGGGCGGCGCGCACGGTACGGCCGGAGAAGAGGACGTCGTCGACCAGGACGACGACGCGGTCGTCGAGGCCGCCCGCGGGGATCTCGGTCTTGCCGAGCGCGCGGGCGGGGGCCATCCGCAGGTCGTCGCGGTACATGGTGATGTCGAGGGAGCCCGTGGGCACCTTCAGGTCCTCGACGCGTTCGATCCGCTGGGCCAGGCGCTGGGCGAGGGGGACGCCGCGCGAGGGGATGCCCAGCAGGGTGACGTGTTGACCGCCCTTGGTGCGTTCGAGCACCTCGTGGGCGATGCGGGTGAGGGCCCGGTTGATCTCGGCCCCGTCGAGGACGGCTCGGCCGTCCTCGGGTGTGTCGGGGGACGTCGTGGGGCCGGTGGACCCGGCGTCACCCCTCGTCTGGTTTTGCGCACGCAAAGTAGTGACCCCTTCCCTGCCTCACTGGACAGGACGTTAAAGGATGTCGATCGGGGCCACGCTACCAGCGACGACGGGGACCCTCCAGAGGCGTCCGGCGCCAGCCCGTCACGAATGTGACTCTCGTCACATAAAGAGTGGGCGCTTAATCACCCAAGGGTGACCGTTTCATGGCTGGCCGGATTGGCCCCACGAGTAGGCAAAACACGAAAATGCCTGTCAGATCGGGCTTTTCGCCCACCTGATCTGCCCCACTCGCACCGATCAGTACAGACATGAGAGGTGTCTCACTTACGCACGGTTTGGCCACTGATTCGTCGCGTTTCACACCAACGGCTTGACCTGGAAGCCAGACCCCCCTAGCGTCACTGTCTGTAACCATTGCCGGGTGGGGTTGCACCCCGTGACCACCGATGGACCGCCTCGGCGGCCCGCCGAGGACGAGCGGACGTCTCCCCCACCACGCCAGCCACCGTCACGGCCGGGAGCGACAAGAAGATGCCATCCGAATACGCGAAGTCCCTCGGTGCGCGACTGCGTGCCATCCGCACCCAGCAGGGCCTGTCCCTGCACGGCGTGGAGGAGAAGTCCCACGGGCGTTGGAAGGCCGTCGTGGTCGGCTCCTACGAGCGCGGTGACCGCGCGGTCACCGTCCAGAAGCTCGCCGAACTGGCCGACTTCTACGGCGTCCCCATGTCGGAGCTCCTGCCCGGCGGAGCCGCCCCCACCCCCCTCGGCCCGACACCCAAGCTGGTCATCGACCTGGAGCGCATGCAGCAGCTCCCGCAGGAGAAGGCGGGCCCGCTCTCCCGCTACGTGGCCACCATCCAGAGCCAGCGCGGTGACTACAACGGCCGCGTGCTGTCCATCCGCCAGGAGGACCTGCGCTCACTCGCGGTCATCTACGACAAGTCGCCGTCGGACCTGACCGAGGAGCTCATCAACTGGGGCGTCCTCGACCCCGAGGCGCGCCGCGCGGTCGACGCCTTCTAGGACCGACGCACCGCCCCGACCGGGCACGCACGAGAACCGGCGATCCACGGGACGCCGGTTTCTTGTGTGTCCGGGGCCGCCGCCGACCGCGACCGGTCCCGACGGGCCGCCCCGAACACGAGGGCGGCGCGGCCGGACGTGGGGCTTCCCCTCCCCAGCCCGGCCGCGCCGTCGTCCGCGGGGGTGACCCGTCGGACCACAATCGAACGCCAGTTCGATTGACCCCCAGTTAACCCCAGCCCGCCGAACGCGTCAAGCGTTCCGGTGACGGTCGGACTACGCTTGCGGAGTGGTACCAGACACCGAACTGCGCGAACTCGCCCCCGCGGCCTTCGCACACGCCGTCCCCGCCCTCCTCGGGGTGTACGAGGCGGCCATGCGCCCCCCGTCCGAACAACTGCCCGGCCGGGCCTCCGTCATGAACGGCCACGCCCACTACCCCGGTTTCCGCTCGGTGGTGGCGGTACACGGGGAACGACCGGTCGGCTTCGCCTACGGGTTCCACGGCTACGACGGCCAGTGGTGGCACGACGTCGTCACCGACGCGCTACGCGCCCGCGGCCGGACCCGGTTGGCGCGCCGGTACCTGTCCGACCCCCTGGAGATCGCCGAGGTCCACGTCCACCCGGACACGCAGAACCAGGGGGTGGGCAGGGCGATGCTGCACGCCCTGTGCGAAGGCAGGACGGAGCGCACCGCGGTGCTGTCCACACGCGAGGGACCGACCGCGGCCCGCCACCTGTACCGTTCGTGCGGGTTCACCGAACTGCTGGAGGAGTTCTCCTTCCCCGGCAGCCCGGATCAGCCCTTCTCGATCATGGCCGCGCGGTTGCCGCTGCGGAACTCCGGGGGGCGACCTCCCGGTAGATCTCCCTGGTGGCGGTGGACTGGTTGAAGGTGATGAAGTGGATGCCCGGCGCGCCCTCCTGGAGCAGCCGCTCGCACATGCCCTGGGCGTACTCGATGCCGAAGGCCCGCACGGCCTCGGGGTCGTCGCCGAGGCCCTCGTAGCGCCGCGCCAGCTCGGGCGGGAAGGGGGCCCCGGACAGTTTCTCCGAGTGCGGGATCGAGGCCAGCTTCACCACGGGGAACACCTCGGGGATGATCGGCACCTCGCAGCCGCGGGCGGCCACGCGGTCGCGCAGCCGCAGGTAGTCCTCGACGTCGAAGAACATCTGCGTGATGGCGTAGTCGGCTCCGGCCTCGCACTTGCGCACGAAGTGGTCGGTGTCGGTCTCGACGTCGGCCGACCGGGGGTGCTTGTACGGGAAGGCCGCCACACCGACGCTGAAGTCACCGCTCTCCTTGAGCAGTCGGACCAGCTCCTCGGCGTAGGTCAGCCCCTGCGGGTGCCGGACCCACTCGCCCGTCGGGTCGCCGGGCGGGTCGCCGCGCACGGCCAGCATGTTGGACACGCCCGCGTCGGACAGCCGTCCGATGAGGTGCCGCAGCTCCGCCACCGAGTGGTCGACCAGCGTCATGTGCGCGACCGGCAGCAGCGTGGTGTCGGTCGCGATGCGCTCGGTGGTCTCCACGGTGAGGTCGCGCGTGCCACCGCCCGCGCCGTAGGTGACCGAGACGAACGAGGGGCCCAACGCCTCGATCTCACGGATCGCGCGCCAGAGCCGCGCCTGGGACTTGGGCCCGCGCGGAGGGAAGAACTCGAAGGAGAACATCGGTTCGCCCGCGTCGAGGAGTTCCCGGATCTGACGCGGCCGTGCGGCCGTGTTTCGGAGCCCCGCGGGGCGTGTCGGTGCTGCCAGCATGCGTACAACCTTAGGCGAGCCCCCCTCACCCGCCGGAAGGGGTGTCCCACTCCGTGAGACGGTGAACGCGAAATGTGTCCGGACACACCCCCCGAATCCGGATGCGTCGGACGGGTGCTCCTGCGATCATCGGCCGATGGCACCGCGTTCCCCCCGACTCCTGTACGTCCTCGCGCAGCTCCTGAGGTTCGCCTGGCTCCAGGCCCGGGCGTGCGCCTTCGCGGCGTGCATGTTCGTCGGCATGGCGGCGTCCACCGTGGTGCCCCTGCCCCTCCCCCGTTACGACGCGCTCCTGCTGTACGCCGTGGCCGTGACCGCCGTGTTCTGGGGGCTGCGGCTGGAGAGCGGGCGGGAGATCGCCGCGATCGCGGGCTTCCACGTCGTGGGGCTGGCCTTCGAGCTGGTCAAGGTACGGCTGGGGTCGTGGTCCTACCCCGAGCAGGCGTGGACGGTGCTGTGGGGTGTGCCCCTGTACAGCGGATTCATGTACGCGGCCGTGGGCTCCTACATCGTGGGGGCGTGGCGGCTGCTGGAACTGTCCCTGGTGGGCTACCGGGCCCGGGCCACCACCGCCGTGGCGGTCGCGATCTACCTCAACTTCCTCACGCACCACTGGCTCCCCGACCTGCGAGCGCTGTTGGCCGTCGTGCTCATCGTGGTGACGTGGGGGACGTGGGTGTACTTCACCGTGGGTGAGGCGCGCTACCGGATGCCGCTGTCCCTGTCGTTCCTGTTGATCGGGGTGTTCCTGTGGGTGGCGGAGAACGTGTCCACCCTGTTCGACGCCTGGCGCTACCCGCACCAGGCGGACGGGTGGGACTTCGTGCACGTCGCCAAGCTCGGCGCGTGGGCGCTCCTGGTGACGGTGTCCTTCGTCCTGGTCGCCAGCTGGCACCAGACTCGGGACAGCGGGGAGAAACACGCCTCGGACGTCCGCTGAGCGAAAGCCGGCCGGCGATCCCGCGAAACCGGACCGCCCGTCCCGACCAGCCGCTAGTGTGCTGGGTATGGCCCCTTCCCCTTCCTCAGCCACGTCCGTCTCACCCGTCTCCGTCATCCGCTCCGCCGTGGACGGCGAGCTGACCGCGTTCTGCACCACGCACCGGGCGCGGCTCCTGGAGATCGGCGCCGAGCTGGCCCCGGCCATGGACGCCCTGGAGGCGATGCTCTCCGGTGGCAAGCGTCTGCGCCCCACTTTCTGCTACTGGGGCTGGCGCGGCGCGGGCGGCGCCGAGGACGACGGGCGGATCGTACGCGCGGCGGCGTCCCTGGAGTTCCTCCAGGCGTGCGCGCTGATCCACGACGACGTGATCGACCGCAGCGACACCCGGCGGGGGCTGCCCGCCACGCACAAGCGGTTGGCGGCCCTGCACGCCGAACACGGGTGGAGCGGTGACAGCGAGGGGTTCGGGCAGGGCGCGGCGATCCTCATCGGCGACATCTGCCTGGCCTGGTCCGACGAGATGTACCAGGCGAGCGGGTTCGCCCTGGAGACGCTCCAGGCCGGTCGGCCGCCCTTCGACGCGATGCGCACCGAGGTGATGGCGGGACAGTACCTGGACACCCTGGAGCAGGTGCGGGGCACGAGCACCCGTGAGGCCGCGCTGCGCGTGATGCGCTACAAGTCCGCCAAGTACACGATCGAGCGGCCCCTGCACCTGGGCGCGGCGCTGGCCGGACGCCTCGACGCCCTGGAGGGCGTCTACACCGACTACGGCCTGCCCCTGGGAGTGGCCTTCCAGCTGCGCGACGACGTCCTCGGGGTGTTCGGCGACCCCGGCACCACCGGCAAGCCCGCCGGGGACGACCTGCGCGAGGGTAAGCGCACCCTGGTGGTGGCCGAGACCCTCGCGCGCGCGGGGAAGGCCGACGCGGACCGGTTCCGCACCCTGTTGGGAACACCCGACCTGTCGGCGGAGTCGGTCGAGTGGATGTGCGCGCTGATCACGGACTCCGGGGCGCTCAAGGCGTGCGAGGCCGTCATCGAGGAGTACGCCGGGCAGGCGATGGACGCCCTGGAGAGCCCCGATCTGGACGCCGCCGCCCGCGAACCGCTGCGGCGGCTCGTGGTGGCCGCCACGTCCCGGACGCACTGA
>NZ_ANBC01000526.1 GCF_000341125.1 Nocardiopsis lucentensis DSM 44048
GTCATGTCTGCGAGAACCGCGTCGAGGGGGCCGAGCGGGGCCGGTGAACGTGCCCTCGCACCGGACCTGGCACGCGGGTCCATGCTGCTGTTCATCGCGCTCGCCAACACGGTCTGGTACCTGTGGGCGGCGCCGACGGGCGGCCTGACGGCCCACCCGGAGCCCGAGGGGGCGCCGGACGCGGCCGCGCAGTTCTTCACCATGGTGGCCGTGGACTCGCGCAGCTACCCCATGTTCGCGTTCCTGTTCGGCTACGGCATCGTGCGGCTGGCCACGCGTCAGGAGGCGGCCGGGGCCGACCCGAAGGACGTGTCCGCCCTGCTGCGGCGGCGCAACCTGTGGCTGCTGGGGTTCGGTTTCGTCCACGCCCTCCTGCTGTGGTTCGGCGATGTCCTGGGCGCCTACGGACTGGCCGGTCTGGTGTTGTGCTGGCTGTTCCTCCGCCGCAGGGACACCACGCTGCTGGTGTGGGCCGGGGCGCTCACCGGGATCATGGTGCTACTGTCCGCGGTCGGCCTGCTGGGGCTCGTGTTCCAGCAGACCGGTACGGAGGCCGCGACATCGGTCTCCGACGGTGTGGACATGATGGCCGGCAACATCGAGAACCCCTCCGTGATCGGCGCCGCCCTCGGCCGTATCACCGTCTGGCCCGTGGTCGTCCTCGGCCAGGGTCTGGTGGGGCTGGTGGTCCCCACCGTGATGCTGCTCGGATTCTGGGCCGCGCGCCACCGGATCCTGGAGGAGCCCGGGCGCCACCTCGTCCTGCTGCGCCTGGTCGCCTTCGTCGGCGTCCCCGCGGGCTGGCTGGGCGGTGTGCCGACGGCCCTGGCCCAGATCGGGGTCTGGGACCGGTCACCGGGCGACGCACTGGCGTTCCTGGACCTGACCGCGGGCATGGTGGGCGGCCTGGGCTACGTCGCGCTGATCACCCTGATCGCCCACCGGATCCAGCGGCGCGGACGCGAACCGGGTGTGGTGCTGACCGCGCTGACCGCCACCGGGAAGCGCTCACTCTCGTGCTACCTCGGGCAGTCGGTTCTGTGCGCGCCGCTGCTGTCTGCCTGGGGGCTCGGACTGGCCGTGCATCTGACCTCGTGGAGCATGGTCCTGTTCGCCGTCGGCGTGTGGCTGGTGACGGTCGTGACCGCCTACGTGCTGGAGCGTGCGGGCCGACGCGGGCCGGCCGAGGTCCTGCTGCGCCGGCTGTCCTACCGTCGCCCGCTCGGGAGACAGGTCGCGGGGTCCTCCGACGACACGGACCAAGAGCGGACCACCCGCTGACCGGAAGCCGCAAAAACGCGCGTGCCGTTCGGCGCCCGGCCCGCCTCGATCCCTCAGGATGGGGTGTCATGGGCGACGATCACATGACAAACCACACCATAGGGGTGACCGGGGCGACCGGGGCGATCGGTGGACGCGTCGCGGCCCGGATCGCACGGCTCGGGCTGACGCAGCGGCTCATCGTCCGCGACATCAACCGGGCACCCGAGTACCCCGGAAGCAGCGCCGCCATGGCGGCCTACGAGGACACCACGGGCTTCGAACGGGCCTGCCGCGGGGTGGACACACTGTTCCTCGTGTCGGCGACCGAGTCGGAGGACCGGATCGACGCGCACACGAGCGCGGTGGACGCGGCGGTGAAGGCGGGGGTGTCGCGGATCGTCTACCTGTCCTTCCTGAACGCCGGGCCCGCGGCCACCTTCACCTTCGCGCGGACCCACTTCTTCACCGAGGCGCACATCCGGCTGTCCGGCGTGGCGCACACGTTCCTGAGACCCAGCCTGTACCTGGACCTGTTGCCGCGGTGGGCGGACGAGCACGGTGTGGTGCGCGGGCCCGCCGGTGACGGCCGCGTCGCCTGGGTTTCACGCGACGACGTGGCGGACGTGGCGACCGCGGCACTGACCGACCCGGCGGTGGTCGCGGTGTCGGCGAACGCGACCTACGACGTGACCGGACCGGAGGCGCTGACCCTGGGCGCCACGGTGGACAAGCTGTCCTCGCTCACCGGACGCACCGTCCGGTACGTGCCGGAGACCTGGGATGAGGCGTTGGAGTCACGCCGCGCCGGCGGGGCACCCGAGTGGGCGGTCGAGGGGTGGGCGTCGTCATACGCGGCGATCGCCACCGGGGAGATGGACGTCGTCGCACCCACCGTGCCGAAGCTGACCGGCCACCCGGCCCAGTCCATCGAGGGGTTTTTGCGGCGCCACCCGAGCGCGCTGTCGCACGTGGCCGTGTGACCGCCGCCGCGGGTGGCGTCCCCTGAGGCGGTCGCCTCAGGGGGTTTCGGTCGGGCGCCGCCAGAGTTCTCAGAGGTCGGGAGCGCGCCGTAGGCGCCCGCCGAGGGTGCCCGCCCCGCAGCGGGGCGAAGGCCCGGGGAGAACACCGCTACGCGCGGACGGCCAGCCGGGCACGCAGCTCGGCGGCGGCCGCCCTGGGGTCCTCCGCCTCCGTGATCGCACGGACGACCACGACCCGGCGGGCCCCGGCCTCCAGCACACGGTCGATGTTGGACAGGTCGATGCCGCCGATGGCGAACCACGGCTTGTCGGTGTCCAGGGCCGCGGCCCGCTCGACGAGTTCCAGTCCGGCGGCGGGCCGTCCCGGCTTAGTGGGGGTGGCCCAGGTCGGGCCGACGCAGAAGTAGTCGCTACCGAGTTCGGCCGCGGAGGCGGACGCGGCCTCGATGTCGTTGTTGGAGCGGCCGATGATCGGGTCCGCCCCGATGATGTCCCGGGCCATGGGGACGGGCAGGTCACGCTGGCCCAGGTGCAGGATGTCGGCGCGTACGGCGCGGGCGATGTCGGCGCGGTCGTTGACGGCGAGCAGGGCGCCGTGCCGCTCGCAGGCCTCCCGCAGCACCTCCAGGGCCGCGATCTCCTCGCGGGCCTCCAGGTCCTTGTCGCGGAGCTGGATGATGTCCACGCCCCCGGCGAGGGCGGCGTCGGCGAACTCGGCGAGATCACCGCGCTCGCGCCGGGCGTCGGTGCACAGGTACAGAAGGGATGCGTCCAGGTGCTTGCGCAGGCTGGTTCCGTGGCTGGTCCTCACGTTGCCACCCTAGGGCCTGTGCCGTGGGTCACCCAAGGGGAGACCCACGGCGGCGTGCCCCGGGTCCGTCCGCGGCACGGTGGCCCGCCGGGGTCGCCGTTCGCCCGACGGACGGGCCGGAGCGAGGCGAGGGCCCGGGGAAGGGCGGCTCAGAAGGCCAAGCCCTGGGCCCGACGGCGGACCTCGGTGCCCCGGTTCTCGCGCATCGCCTGGATCGGGGTCCCCGGCAGGGACTCGTCGGGCGTGAACAGCCAGCGCAGGGCCTCCTCGGTGGAGAAGCCCGCGTCGCTGAGCAGCACCAGGGTGCCCGGCAGCCCCTTGACGAGGTCGTCACCGTCGAGGAACGCGGCCGGGATGGACAGTTCGCCGGAGCGGACCACGCCCATCATGCGGTTCTCCCGGATCAGCTGCTTGATCCGGTTCGGGCTCACGCCCAGCGGCGCCGCCGCCTCCCTGAGGGTCAGCCACTCGCCGACCAGAGCGTCGATGTCGGGTTCGTGTTGTGTCACACCACCAATCTGCCACATCGGCGGAGGGGGGCGGACACCCTCGTGGGGCGGGGCCCGGAGCCTCCGGGGAGATCCCCGTCACCACCTCCCGGACCGGGGTCATCTAGGATGAACGCGGAAGTGAACGTCCCGCGGGAGCCGGGTGGACCCGGCTGAGAGGGAGGCTGGTCCGGCCTCCGACCGCACGAACCTGATCCGGGTCATACCGGCGAAGGGAGTGGAACCCGGCGCCATGCGCATTTCGAACGAACCCCGCCCCGCGACGAGTCGTCCTACCAATGTCGGTGACCGGGTGGTGGTGGTCGGCGGGGGCCTCATCGGGCGGGTCACCGCCTGGCGCGCCGCCCAACGCGGGCTGTCCGTCACCCTGGTCGAACCCGACCCCGTCGACGAACCGCGGCGTGCCCGGGCCTCCTCCGTGGTCGCGGCGGGCATGCTCACACCCACCACCGAGGCGGTGTTCGGGGAGGAGCGGCTCGTGGAGCTCGGTGTCCGCTCCGCGGGACTGTACGCCGACTTCGTGGCCGAGCTGGAGGAGGTCAGCGGCGTTTCGGTGGGCCACCGCACCACCGGCACGCTCCTGGTCGCCTTCGACCGGGACGACCTGGCCGTCCTCGACGACCTCCACGGCCTGCAGAAGCGCATCGGCGCCACCGGTGAACGGCTGACCAGCCGCGAGTGCCGACGCCTGGAGCCCATGCTCGCCCCGTCCGTGCGGGGCGGTCTGCTCGCCCCCGACGACCACTCGGTGGACCCACGTCTGCTGCTGCGCGCCCTGGCCGTGGCGGGTGAACGGGCGGGTGTGGTCGAGGTGGCCGACCGGGTCGAGGGGGTCGACCGCGCCACCGGCGGCGCCCGGCTGGGCGTGCGTCTGGCGGGAGGCGGTGTGCTGCCCACCGACCAGGTGGTCCTGGCCGCGGGCTGCTGGAACGAGCGGATCGCGCTCCCCGAGCCGGTGGTGCCG
>NZ_ANBC01000527.1 GCF_000341125.1 Nocardiopsis lucentensis DSM 44048
GTGAACCGCCGCTCGTCTCCCGTACGGTCCGTGGCCTGGTCCGGGGGTTCCCCGTCTACTTCGTGCCCCGGGAGGACGGCGAGGTCGTCGTCGGCGCCACCCAGGAGGAGCTGGGGTATGACACCGCGCTGACCGCCGGAGGGCTCTGGCAGGTCCTGCGCGACGCGCGCGAACTCGTCCCGGGGGTGACCGAACTGGAGATCACCGAGACCTGCGTCGGCCTGCGCCCGGGTTCACCCGACAACGAACCGCTCCTGGGTCCCACCCGGATTCCCGGGGTGCATCTGGCGGGCGGGCACCACCGACATGGCGTCCTGTTGACGCCGGTCACCGGTGAGGCCATGGGCGAGGCCCTCACCAGCGGCGCCCTGCCGGAGTACGCCCGCCCCTTCGCCGCCGACCGCGGGCTGGGCGGCGACCACCCGAGCACGTGGGAGAAGCAGTGGAACTGATCATCAACGGCGACCGGCGCGAGGTCACCGAGGGCACCACCGTCGGCGCCGTCGTGCGCGACCTGACCGTGACCGGGGACGGCGAGGTCCCCGGTGGCATCGCGGTGGCCGTCAACGACGAGGTCGTGCGACGGACCGCCTGGGCGGACACGCGCCTGAACACCGGAGACCGTGTGGACGTCCTGACCGCCGTGCAGGGAGGCTGACCATGACCGACATCCTCGACGACCCGCTGGTGATCGCCGGCACCTCCTTCGGGTCCCGACTCATCACCGGCACCGGGGGCGCCCCGTCGCTGGAGGTGCTGGAGGAGGCACTCGTCACCTCGGGGACCGAGCTGACCACCGTGGCGATGCGCCGCGTCGCTCCCGGCACGCGGGGGTCGGTGTGGGACGTCCTGACCCGCAACAAGATCCGGCCCCTGCCGAACACGGCGGGCTGCTTCACCGCCGCCGACGCGGTGCGCACCGCCAAGCTCGGCCGGGAGGCCCTGGGCACCGACTGGGTGAAGTTGGAGGTCGTCGCGGACGAGCACACGCTCCTGCCCGACCCCGTGGAGCTGCTGGACGCGGCGGAACGACTGGTCGACGAGGGCTTCACCGTGCTCCCGTACACCAACGACGACCCCGTCCTGGCGCGCCGCCTCGAACAGCTGGGGTGCGCGGCGGTCATGCCGCTGGCCGCGCCGATCGGCTCCGGCCTGGGCATCCGCAACCCGCACAACCTGGAGCTGATCGTCGAACAGGCCGGGGTGCCGGTGATCGTGGACGCCGGGATCGGCACCGCCAGCGACGCCGCCCTGGCCATGGAGCTCGGTTGCGACGCCGTCCTGCTCGCCACGGCCGTGACACGCGCCCAGGACCCGGTGCGGATGGCGGG
>NZ_ANBC01000528.1 GCF_000341125.1 Nocardiopsis lucentensis DSM 44048
GCGGGGCGGATCCCCGTCCGCCGACACGCCCAGGCGTCATCCCCGGCGATCGACTGACGACGCGCGGTAGGCGCCGCCGGAGCCCCCGGCGGCGTCACGTACGGTGGTGGGGTGAGCGGTGCGCCCGGAGCGGCACCGCACGACTGACGACGACCCAGGCGCGAACGCCTCCCACACAGGCGGTGTGGGGCGGCGCCACCGCGATCCGCGGGGCGGTCCGGGCACGAGCTTCCGCTATCGTGTCGGTTCGACACCCGGTGTCGGGTACGCGCCACCGGCCGCGAACGCCCGCGCTCCCCGCAGCAAGGACACTACTCCGCCGTGGACATGACGACTTCCGATCCCCTCGTAGGCGCGACGCTGGACCGACGCTACTTCGTCGAGTCCAGGATCGCCGGTGGCGGGATGGCGACCGTCTACGTCGCCCACGACCTGAGGCTCGACCGGCGACTGGCGCTGAAGGTGATGCACCCGTCGCTCGCGCAGGACCCCACGTTCGTCCAGCGCTTCATCAACGAGGCCCACTCCGTCGCCAAACTCTCCCATCCCAACGTGGTCCAGGTCTTCGACCAGGGTGAGGACCAGGGCCACGTCTTCCTGGCCATGGAGTACGTGCCGGGTCTGACCCTGCGCGACCGGTTGAAGGCCGCCGGACGGCTGAGGCCGCGCGAGGCCCTGCACGTGATGGCCTCCGTGCTGGCCGCGCTGGGCGCCGCCCACCAGGCGGGGATGATCCACCGGGACGTCAAGCCGGAGAACGTCCTCATCACCCAAGAGGGCATGGTCAAGGTGGCCGACTTCGGTCTGGCCCGGGCCGTGGAGCAGTCCAACCAGGGCCTCACGCGTACCGGCACCCTCATGGGTACCGCCGCCTACCTCGCTCCCGAACAGATCGAGCAGGGTGTGGCCGACGCGCGCACCGACGTCTACGCCGCGGGCATCATGCTCTACGAGCTGCTCACCGGCGGGCAGCCGCACACCGGTGAGACGCCGATCGCCATCGCCTACCAGCACGTGACCGAGGACGTCCCGCGTCCCTCGCACTTCCTGCCCGGGCTTGCGCCGGAGGTCGACGACCTGGTCACCAAGGCCACGGAGCGCGATCCCCGGTACCGGCCGAGCAACGCCGGACAGTACCTGGCCAAGGTCCTGGAGGTCCTCAACCGGCTGCCCGAGGACGGGGAGTCCGCCGTGGGGCCGCTGCCCCCGGTCGCGCAGACGGGCGCCTCGACGGCGTCCGTGACCGCCCCGCAGCTCATCGCGGGCGGTGCCGGCCCGGGCACCGAGAACGCCACGATGGTCGTGGACATGGGCGGCGCGGACCTGGACGGTGACGGCTACGGCGACGGTTACGACGAGGACGAGGACGACGCCCTGCGCAGGCGGCGCCGGCTCCTCCTCGGGATCGGCGGCGCGATCATGGCGATCGTCGTGTTCGTCGCCGGCTGGTGGCTGTTCCTCGGCCGTTTCGAGAACGTTCCGGACGTGACGGGCGACAGTATCGACGTGGCCCGCGACACGGTCCGCTCCGAGGGCCTGATCCTGGTGGAGGCGGCCGAACCCGTCTACAGCGACGTCGAGGCCGGAGCGGTCGCCCGGACCGAACCGGAGGCCGGGGAACGGCTGTCGCCCGGGGACGAGGTCACCGCGTACGTGTCCCAGGGCCCGCAGGTCGTGGAGATGCCCGACCTGGTGGGCGAGGACATCGCCGACGCCACGGCGGCCATGGAGGAACTCGGCTTCAGTCCGGACAGCCTCGAGGAGGAGGTCGTGGACGCCGAGGACGTCACCCCCGGCGAGGTGATCTCCACCGATCCGGCTCCCGGGGAGGACGCCGACCGCGAGGAGACCGTCACCATCCAGGTCAGCCGGGGCATCCAGGTGCCCGCCGTGGCCGGCCAGAAGGTGGAGGACGCGCAGCGGACCCTGGAGGACCTGGGGCTGACCGTCGATGTCGTCGAGGAGGAGAGCGAGGACGTCGAGGAGGGTGTGGTGATCACCCAGGACCCCGACAACGGCAGCACGGTGGGCGCCGGCGGCACCGTCACGCTCACCGTCTCCACCGGACCGCCCGGGGTCGAGATCCCCGACGTCGTGGGCCTGCAGGTCGGCGAGGCCCGCGAGCAGCTCAAGGAGGCCGGGTTCAAGGTGAAGGTCGAGCGCATCGCGGGCGGCAGGACCGTGGCCCGGCAGTCGCAGACAGGCGAGGCCCCGGAGGGCACGGAGATCACGATCACCGCGACGCCCGGCGGCATCGACTTCGGCGACTTCGGCGACTTCGACGACTGATCGACCGCGGTGAGGGGCGGGTGGGGCGCGTGGCGCCCCGCCCGCCCCTTCTCCTGTGCGTCCTCCTCCCGGGATAGGCTCGCCCGCATGGAGAGCGAAGCGATCCGGGTACTGGTGGTGGACGACCACCCGATGTGGCGCGACGCGGTGGCGCGCGATCTCGACGAGGCGGGTGTCGAGGTGGTGGGGACGGCGGGCGACGGCGCCAAGGCGCTGCGTATCGCCCCGGCCGTCCGGCCCACGTTGGCCGTCGTGGACCTCAATCTGCCCGACATGACCGGGGTGGAGCTCACCGCGGGCCTGGTGGCCCTGGACGAGCCGCCACGCGTACTGGTGCTCTCGGCCAGCGGGGCCAGTGACGACGTCCTGGCCGCCGTCAAGGCGGGCGCGACGGGCTACCTGGTCAAGTCGGCGGGCCGGGAGGAGCTGTTGGACGCGGTACGCCGCGTGCACACCGGCGAGGCGGTCTACACCCCGGGGCTGGCGGGTCTGGTCCTGGGTGAGTACCGGCGCCTGTCGGCGGCGGGCTCCCCTGGGACCGCCGATGAGAAGCCGCCGGTACTCACCCCCCGGGAGACCGAGGTCCTGCGGCTGGTGGCGAAGGGACTGGCTTACAAGCAGATCGCGCGGCGACTGTCCATCTCCCATCGGACGGTCCAGAACCACGTCCAGAACACCCTCACCAAACTGCATCTGCACAACCGGGTCGAACTGGTCCGATACGCCATCGACCAGGGCCTCGACGGGTGAACGAGCGGTGAATTCGCCCTCGGGGTTGGCCTGGGCCGCACCCGGACACTATGGTCTAGACCATATGGCGGCAGGCGCCGCCCAGATCCACAACGTCGAGGAGAAGTCGCATGCGAGTCGGTGTTCTGACCGGTGGTGGGGACTGCCCCGGTCTCAACGCGGTCATCCGCGCCGTGGTGCGCAAGGGCATCAAGGACCACGGCTACGAGTTCGTCGGCTTCCGGGACGGGTGGCGCGGCCCCCTCGAGGGCGACACCATGACGCTGGACGTGGAGGCCGTCCGCGGCATCCTGCCGCGCGGCGGAACCATCCTGGGCTCCTCCCGCACCAACCTCATGAAGATCGAGGGCGGTGTCGAGCGGGTCAAGGACAACATGGCCGGTCTGGGCGTGGACGCCCTGGTCGCCATCGGTGGTGAGGACACGCTGGGCGTGGCCCGCCAGCTGCACGAGCGCGGCGTCAACGTGGTGGGCGTGCCCAAGACCATCGACAACGACCTCAACGCGACCGACTACACGTTCGGTTTCGACACCGCCGTGAACATCGCCATGGAGGCGATCGACCGCCTGCACACCACGGCGGAGTCGCACCACCGGGCGCTCGTGGTCGAGGTCATGGGCCGCCACGCCGGATGGATCGCCCTGCACTCGGGCATGGCCGCGGGTGCCAACGTCATCCTCGTTCCGGAGCGCCCGTTCGACATGGACGAGGTCGTCAAGCACGTCGAGAGCCGGTTCCGCACCCAGTACGCGCCGATCATCGTCGTCGCCGAGGGCGCCCACCCCAAGGAGGGGCAGATGGAGCTGGCCACCGGCGAGAAGGACTCCTTCGGCCACGTCCGCCTCGGCGGCATCGGCCAGCGCCTGGCCGACGAGATCGAGCGCCGCACGGGCAAGGAGGCGCGCTCGGTCGTGCTCGGCCACGTGCAGCGCGGCGGCACCCCCACCGCCTTCGACCGCGTCCTGGCCACCCGCCTGGGACTGCACGCGATCGACGCCGTCGCCGCGGGCGACTTCGGGAAGATGGTCGGCCTCCAGGGCACCTCCATCGTCCGCGTCGACCTGGCCGAGGCCACCGACACCCTCAAGACCGTCCCGGCCGAGCGCTACCAGGAGGCCGAGACCTTCTTCGGCTGACGGAGCCCCTCCGTCACCCCTCACCGCCCAGGGGCCGCTTCGCGGGGGAGCGCACCTACCCGACGGTCACCTGCGGCGCGGTGCCCCTTCTCGGCGCCGCGGGAGGCCGAGCCCCCCGCTCGCCGTCGCCCCCGAGCGCGGCGGGCGGGTGCGTTCGCGGCCCCGTGTGGCCGGTACCCCCCGGAAAACGGCTGGAGCGGTGGGCCCGGTGTTCGATACTGGAGGGGGACGGCGGGTGTGCCCGGTCCCGCCGCCGTCGCATCCACGTCGCACCGGGGCGCATCCACCGGAGGTAGCACCATGTCCGCGTCGCTTGAGTCCGCGCCGCTCCCCGCAAACCCGGCCGGAGCCGACGCCGGACTGGGCGAGCTCTGCGTTCTGATGAAGCTCGGGGAGATCGTCCTCAAGGGCTCCAACCGCAAGCTGTTCGAGCGGCGGCTGCACAACAACATCCGCAACTCCGTACGCGATCTCGGCGAGATCCGGCTCTCCCAGCGCGGGTCCGGCGTGATCATCGTCCGCAAGCCCGGCGCCTCCGACATCGAGGTCGCCGAGATCGCCGACCGCATGGCCAACGTCATGGGTGTCGTGTGGGTGCACCTGGTCCGCAGGGTCGCCAAGGACCTGGACGTGGTCACCGACGTCGCGGTGCGCTCCATGGCCGACCGGGACGGGACCTTCGCCGTGCGGGCCCGCCGTCGCGACAAGCGCTTCGAGATGACCTCGGCCGAGCTGGCGGGCTACCTCGGCTCGAAGATCATCGAGGCGCACGGGTACCCCGTCAACCTCAAGCGCCCCGACAACACCCTCTACGTCGAGGTGGACAAGGACGAGGCGTTCGTGTTCACCGACGGCATCCCCGGCCAGGGCGGTCTGCCCGCCGGGATGAGCGGGCGCGGCCTGGTGCTGATGTCCGGCGGGATCGACTCCCCCGTCGCCGCGCACCGGATGATCCGGCGTGGACTCAAGGTCGACTTCCTGCACTTCTCCGGGATGCCGTTCACCGGCCCCGAGTCCATCTACAAGGCCTACAGCCTCGTGCGCCAGCTCGACCGCTTCCAGGTGGGTTCGCGGCTGTTCGTCGTGCCCTTCGGCAAGGCGCAGCAGCAGCTCAAGAGCTCTGGGATCGAGCGGCTCCAGATCGTCGCCCAGCGGCGGCTGATGCTCAAGACCGCCGAGGCCCTCGCCGACGACCTGGGCGCGGAGTGCCTGATCACCGGGGACGCGCTCGGCCAGGTGTCCAGCCAGACGATGACCAACATCACCGCCCTGGACGACGCCGTGGACATGCCGATCCTGCGCCCGCTCATCGGGATGGACAAGACCGAGATCATGGACCAGGCCCGCCGGATCGGCACCCTGGCCATCTCGGAGCTCCCGGACGAGGACTGCTGCACGATGCTGACGCCGCGCCAGGTGGAGACCGCGGCCAAGATCCCGGACCTTCGGCAGATCGAGAAGCGGCTCGACGCCGAGGAGCTGGCCGAGTACCTGGTCGGCACCGCCCAGCTCCACAAACCCAGCTTCCTGGGCGAGGAGGCCCCCGCTCGGGTGGCGGGCCCAGCGGCCGCCACCAGCGCCTGATCAACGCCGCCCCGTCCGTGCCGGCGGCACGGACGGGGCGGCGTTGGTCACGGACGCCTACGGCGCAGTCCGATTCACGCTCGTTCCCCGCTCGCGGCTCGCCTCGTCGTGCGGCACCCCGCCGGCGCCCAGACCGAACCCTCCCGGGCCTGCGCCCCGCTCCGGAGCGCCGTGACCGCTCAGAGGGCGGCGAACTGACGGCCCGGGGCCGGGGTCAGCTCACGGCCGCCGAGGGTCGCCAAAGTGCCCGCCACGTCGCGCAGCTCGGCCAGGTCCTCCTCCAGGAGCGCCTGGGGGCCGTCGCACAGCGCGTTCTCGGGGTCCGGGTGCACGTCCACGATGACACCGTCGGCACCGATGGCGATGGCCGCGCGCGAGAGCGGCAGGACCAGTTCGCGCTTGCCTCCCGAGTGCGACGGGTCCACGATCACCGGCAGGTGGGACAGGTTCTGCGCGACCGGGACCGCGCTGATGTCCAGGGTGTTGCGTGTGGCCTTCTCGAAGGTGCGGATGCCGCGCTCGCACAGGACGATGTCGAGGTTGCCGCGCTGGGCGATGTACTCGGCGGCCATCAACCACTCTTCGATGGTGGCGCTCATACCGCGCTTGAGCAGGACCGGCTTGCCCGCGTCGCCCGCCGCCTGGAGCAGGGCGAAGTTCTGCATGTTGCGGGTACCGATCTGGAGCATGTCGGCGTAGGAGGCGACGAGTTCGACGTCGGCGGCGTCGACGACCTCGGTCACGATCGGCAGCCCGGTCTCCTCGCGCACGTCGGCCAGGATCCGCAGACCCTCCTCCCCCAGGCCCTGGAAGGCGTACGGGGAGGTGCGCGGCTTGTAGGCGCCGCCCCGCAGCAGGGACGCACCCGCGGTCAGCGCCATGCGCGCCGCTTCCAGGGTCTGCTCGGGCGTCTCGACGGCGCACGGACCCGCGATGACCGTCATGTGTTCGCCACCGATCGGCACGCCGCGCACGTTCACCACGGATCGGCTGCTGTGGTTCTCTCGGCTGACCAGCTTGTACGGGGCTGAGATGCGCAAAACGTCGCTCACGCCGGGTTTGGCGGCCAGTCCCAGGTCCTGGAAACGCTCGACGTCACCGACCAGGCCGATGATCGTGCGGCTCACGCCGCGTGTCACGTACGCCTCGCCCCCGGCGGAGGAGACGAGCTCGACGAGATCGTCGATGTTGTCGGAAGTGGCGTCCGGTGCCATCACGATGACCATGTGCGTTGTCCCTGTTAGTCGTATGGGTGGCTGAGCCGCACGGTAGCCGCGCTTCACCGGGTGGTCGGTCCGAAACGCCAAGGAGCCCCGGACCGTCCGGCCCGGGGCTCCTTGTGAGGTCTTCTCTGTCAGCGCAGCGCTTGACAGGCGACCGTCCGAGGATCGGGCCGGTAGCCATAAAAGCGCCAAAAGTTCCGCTGCATGTGAGCGACTATAGCGCACACCCGGCGATCCGCCACACAACCGGGGGGAGTGACGTAGCTCTCGTGTCGGCCTGGCAGGATGGCCAGATGTCGACCTTTCCCCACAGGACGGGAGGAGCCGCCCACCAGGGGCGGACACGAGAGCTGGGCCGACAGGCCGGAACCAGACGAACGGAGGACGCGTTGTCCGACGGAACGGGGGATGGTGACCGGGGGGACACACGGGCGGCCAGGCTGCCGCCGGGTCAGGCGCTACGGGGCGAGCACAAGGCCTTGCACTACGGGCCCGTACCGACCTTCCGGCCGCACAGGTGGGATTTTCGGGTGATGGGAGCCACCGAGACACTCGGCAGCCACCGGTGGACGTGGGAGGAGTTCGGGCGACTGCCCGTGACCGACTCGGTGAGCGACTTCCACTGCGTGATGCGCTTCAGCGTCCCGGACGTGCGCTGGCGGGGAGTACGCGCGGTGGACCTGGTCCGGGTGGCGCCACCCGGACCCGAGGTCACGCACGTGATGGCGTGGGGCGAGTACGGCTACAGCGCCAACCTG
>NZ_ANBC01000529.1 GCF_000341125.1 Nocardiopsis lucentensis DSM 44048
GTGCCCAGCCTGTACGGATGGAAGAGCGTGAAGTGGCTGCGCGCCGTGGAGTACATGACGAAGGACCGGCGGGGGTTCTGGGAGGAGCGCGGCTACCACAACCGCGCCGACCCCTGGAATGAGCAGCGCTTCTCCTACCAGGAGGAACCCGGTCACGGCCCCCCGGCGTAGGGCCTCCCGGTCAGGCGCTCCCCCGCGCGCGGTCGCGGGGGAGCCGCAGTTCGACCTCCGTGCCCTCACCGGGCTCGCTCACGACCTCGGCCGTCCCTCCGAGGTCGCGCAACCGCCCCAGGACCGACTGGGCGACGCCCAGTCGGCCGTCCCGGCGCGCTTCCTCGAGCCTCCCCCGCGGGATGCCGGGCCCCTCGTCCCGGACCGACACGGTCACCGCGTCATCCTCGTCCTCCACCAGGACCCAGGCGGGGGTGCCCGCGGGACAGTGCCGCGCCACGTTGTCCAGTGCCGCCGCCACGGCCGCGGCGAGTTCCCCCGCCGCCCAGGCCGGCAGGAGGACCGGCGTGGCGGGCGCGGAGACGGACACGTGCACCGACTCCGACCGGCGCACCAGATCGCGCAGGTCCAGCGTGCCGGAGCCGTCCGCGCTGTCACCTCCTGGGCCTCCGGGCGCGGGCGCCCCGACCGCGACGGCGCCCACCGTGCCCCCGGCGCCGTCGCCGTCGACGAGGCCGTCGGTGAACAGGGAGCGCAGCCGGACCTCCTGTTCCCCGGCCATCCGGCCCAGTTCGGCGGCTTCTCCGCCGGCCTCGGCGCCGCGTCTGCTCACCAGGGCCAGTACCTGGAGCACCGAGTCGTGGACGGAGCGGGCCAGCTGTTCGCGCTCGCGGATACGCGCCTCCAGGGCCACCGCCCTCGCGAAGCGCTCCTCGGCGCGTTCGGCCACCTGCGCCATGTAGCCGACGGCCAGGCCGGTGAGAAGGAGCAGCACCACCCCCCGGACGGTCGCGTCGGTCACGGCGGCGTCCATGAGGACGCGCAGGGTGATGTCAGCGAAGCCGTAGAGGAGGGCGA
>NZ_ANBC01000530.1 GCF_000341125.1 Nocardiopsis lucentensis DSM 44048
GGCGGCGGGTGCCGTGGCGAAGAGACAGGCGAAGGCCACGGTGAGGTCTGCGCTCAGGAGGCGTCGCGTGCGCCGCGAGGGGCGGGCGTAGGCGCGGGTGGTCACCGCGGTCCACACCATCATGAGGGCGAGCACTGTCCACGCCACCCAGGGGCGGCTCAGGTAGGCGTGGTGCTGCACGGCGAGGACGACGGAGTAGACGAGGGAGGCGGCACGGAAGACGGCGATCGCGCGCCAGAGGGGGACGTCGAAACCCAGGGCTCAGACCACCGCCCCGTCGTCGGGTCCGTCGCCTCCGGGTCTGCTGTCGGTCATGCGCAGGATGAGCACGACGAAGCTGACGAGGAAGGCGGCGATCGCCACGAACATCAGCCAGTTGGGCAGCGTGATCCCGACGAAGGCGGCCCCGAAGAGTACGGTCGGCCCGCCCAGGAGTCCGAACCAGGCGGCGATGCCCGCACGATCGCCCTGGAGCAGCGGGGGCGGGGGCGGCGGTTCGTAGTGGCCCTCGCGGTCGGCCTCGACCCTGCGGCGCGCCTCCTCCTCGGCGGCCTCGCGGGCCAGCGCGTCACCGCGGTCGAACGGCGGCCCGTCCGCGAGCAGATCGCCGAGGGGCGGCTCGTCGCGCTCGTCGGGGACACTCAGGTTCTCCGCGTCGGGCCAGGCGGCCCGACGCCGGGCCGCGGCGGTGTCGCCCTCGCCCTCGTAGAAACGGGCGACCAGGTCGCTCCAGACCTCGTCCTCGTTCGGGGGTTCCACGGGGGGCGCGTCGGGATCGCCGTGGGTGGGCGGCCCGTCCAAGAGGTCCCCGCCGCGCGGGGTGTCGAGGGCCCCGGCGGTGGGTGCGGTACCGGTCCGACCGCCGAGGTCGGGCAGCTCCGATCCCAAAACGCGCTCGGCCGCGGCGCGTTCCTCGGCATCCACGTACAGGTGGTCCGTGGGCGGATCCTCGGTCTCTCCCCCACCGCCCGGTTCGAGGACGTCCTCCTCCAAGGGCACGGCGTAGGCGGCGATACCGCTGCGACGCAGCGCCTCCAGCATCCGGTCGGCGTGGGAGGGCGCGAGCAGGACCAGGGGAACGTAGGCATCGGCGAGCAGGCCGTTGCCCCGACGTTGTGTCATCGGACGGCTCCTTCCCCGCTTCTCCTCTGCTCTCGCACGAAGGCGAGGCTTCCGTCGAAGATCTCGGCGGCGTCGTGGTCGAGCGTCGCCACGTGGTAGCTGTCGTGGAGCAGGTGGATCGTCAACGACGTGTTGACCGCCCTTCTGGCGAGCATACGCAGACTTCGCGGTCCGACGACATGGTCCTGAGGGCTCCGGTAGGCCAGGATCGGCGCTCGCAAAGCGGACATGCCCACCTGAACCTCGCGCCACAGCTTCGGGAGTGTCGCGGCGGCGGCCGTGGGCGTGCGCGTGTAACCGCCCTCCCTCTCCCCCGGCTTGGCCACGTCGCTCGTCAGCCCCGGGGTGGAGGGCATAACCCGCCTGACCAGCCCGCGGAACGGGGCGACGAGCGGGAGTCGGATGTCCTCCACCACGAGGGAGGGGTTGACCAACACCACACCGCGCACGGTGTCGGGGTGCTCCTGGGCCAGGCGCAGGGTCAGGGCGCCGCCCATCGAGAGCCCCATGACGAACACCTCGTCACAGCGCGCCGCCAGGTCCAGCAGCGCCCGTTCGACGGCGGCGTACCAGTCGTCGCTGGTGGTGAGGTTCATGTCCTGCCAGGTGGTGCCGTGGCCCGGCAGCAGGGGCACCTCCACGCTGTGCCCCTCCGCCGCCAGGTGCTCCGCCCAGGGGCGCATGGAATAGGGCGATCCGGTGAAGCCGTGGCAGAGGAGGACGCCGACCTCGGACCCCCGGTGGCTGTACGGTTCCGCGCCCGGCAGCAAGGGGGTGACGGCGGTCGGTCTCATGGAGCGGCTCCAGGGGCTCGTGCGGTACGGGGGCGGGTGACGGCAGGCCCCCGGCTTCAGCCTGCCTCGGCGTGAAACCCCGGGCTCTCACCCCCGGGAGGAATCGCCACACAGACTACCCCGGGTACCTCGACAGGCACCGAATCCCCCTTGCGGAACCGCTGCCCGCGTCCGGGCCCGCGGAGGGGCGGTCGCGGAGGTCCGGTTTCACCCGGTTCGGCCGACACCGGCCGATCACCGGGGGAACGGTATCCTTTACCAGGCCGGGCGCGGCAGTCCGTTTGGAGGCGCTTTGGCAGTCGCCCCCGTGCGATGGGAGGATGGCGCACGTCAGGTAACGCTCCTCCCCACCCTTCGGGCGGAGGCGCTTGCGACCTTGTTGGCCGAGCGGGACAGGAACCGTGGCAGACCCTGCCCAGGACTCCCCGCGTGTGCAGGGGTGATCTCAACGATGTTCTACTGGGTGGTCAAGGCGATCCTGGGGCCGGTACTGGCCGTTCTGTGGCAGCCGCGCGCCGAGGGCGTGGAGAACGTGCCGCGGCGCGGCGCGGCGATCATGGTGAGCAACCACCTGTCCTTCTCCGACCACTTCTTCGGTCCCCTGCCGCTGCCGCGCAAGATCACCTTCCTCGCCAAGTCCGAGTACTTCACCGGCACCGGGGTCAAGGGGCTGGTCAGCCGGGCGTTCTTCACCGGTGTGGGGCAGATCCCGATCGACCGCTCCGGTGGAAAGGCCAGTGAGGCGGCGCTGCGCACGGGTCTGCGTGTGCTCAAGCGCGGCGACCTGCTGGGGATCTACCCCGAGGGCACCCGGTCCCCCGACGGCCGCCTCTACCGCGGCCGTACGGGTGTGGCGCGCCTGGCCCTGGAGGCCAAGGTCCCGGTGGTGCCGATGGCGATGATCAACCTGGAGAAGATCATGCCGCCCGGCCGGACCGTCCCGAAGCTGGGCGTACGCCCCAAGGTGGTGTTCGGCGAACCGCTGGACTTCTCCCGCTACCACGGGATGGAGCGCGACCCCCGGGTGCTGCGCGCCGTCACCGACGAGATCATGTACGCGCTGATGTCGCTGTCCGGCCAGGAGTACGTGGACCGGTACGCCCAGTCGGTCAAGGCGGAGCTGGAGGCCGAGGCCAAGGAGGCCCGGCGTGAGCAGCACGCCAGCGACAAGGACCGCAGGCGTGCCGAGCGCGCCAAGCGCAAGGAGGAGCGCCGTACCCGCAAGGAGGAGAAGCGGGCCGAGCGCAAGGCCGCCAAGGAGCGCGCGAAGGACGGCGGGGAACCCTCGGGCTCCGAGGACTGACTCCGCTCCCGACACGAGTAGGGCGCGGCTCCGGTGATCGCACCGGGGCCGCGCCCTGTTTGTTTTGGTCCTCCGCTTCGCTTCGGACCGTGTTCGGGCGCCCTCAAGGCAGGGATTCTGCCCGCCCGTCGCCCACCACCACCCTCAACGGACGCCTACGGCGCAGTCCCTCCTTCGGCGGCGCCTATCGCTCGTTCCTCGCTACGCGGCTCGCCTCGTCGTGCAGAACCCTGCCGACGCCCGAACGGCAACCCCCTCGGGTAACCACCCCGCCCAGGGCCCCGGTCAGTGCCGGGCGAGGTCTCCGGCGCCGACGATCCCCGCCTCGCCGCCGAGCTCGGCCAGGCGCACCTCGGCCAGGCGGCGGTGGGGGCGCCCGGACACGTGGCGGCCGAACGAGGCGCGGACCGGGTCCAGCAGAATCGCCCCCGCGTCGGACACACCGCCGCCGAGGACGAAACACTCCGGGTCGAGGATGGCGGCGAGGTCGGCCAGTCCCAGCCCCGCCCACTCGCCGACCGCGGCGAAGCACTCCAGGGCGGCCGCGTCGCCCTCCAGTGCGGCCTGGGTGATGATCGGTCCCTGGACCCGCTCCACGGTCCCGTCGGCGAGCTTGAGCATGCGCTCCGCCTTCTGGGGGTCGGTACGGGCGCGGTCCTGAGCCTCGGCGACCAGTGCGCGTCCGCTGGCGTACTGCTCCCAGCAGCCGTGGTTGCCGCAGGGGCACCGGCGGCCGAAGGGCACCATCCGGTAGTGGCCCACCTCCGAGGCCACGCCGAAGCGGCCCCGGTACAGGGCGCCGTCCAGGACCAGACCGCCGCCGATACCGGTGCCCAGGGTCACACACACGATGTGGTCGCTGCCGCGACCCGCGCCGAAGCGGGCCTCGGCCCAGGCGGCGGCGTTGGCGTCGTTCTCGACCACGACGGGCAGGCCGACGCGCTCCTGGACGCGGTCACGGAGGGGGTGGTCGCGCAGGCCGAGGTTGACGGCGATCTGGACCGTGGCACGGTCCTCGTCGACGAACCCGGCCACACCCACACCGACCGCCCCGCAGTCCGCCTCAGGGCGCCTGTCCCGCAGTTCGCGGACGGCGCGGGCGACGACGTCGGCGAGGGCCTCGGGGTCATCGGCCGGAGTGGGGTACTTGACCTTGTCCAGGATCTTCCCGTCGAGGTCAACGACCCCGGCGGCGACCTTGGTCCCGCCGATGTCTACGCCGATGGTGAGCATGGGGGCGACTCCTCCGTACTTACGCCCGAACTCTGACATAAGTAACAAGGTTCATGGCAGAGATCTTGCAAATGGTGTAAACCATTCGATTAAACCAGCCCGCAACCCCTGGGAACACCCCTTCGGCGAAACCCGTGGATCTAGACCGGTTCGCGCCCTGTGACCTGCTTGTCCGCACTGGGCGCCGCGGCACCGCCACGCTCCGCCCCCGGGGTGTCGTTACGGGTCTGCTCCAGGGAGCGCTCGACCACGTCCCAGGTGCGCCCGAGCGCGTCGGCCACGACCAGACCCGCCCGGCCCAGGTGTCCGGCGAGCTCCGGAGCGCTCGTGCGCACGATGTCGAGGACCTCGCCGAGCGGCTGGCGCTCCGGTTCCGTCTCCAGCCGGATCGCCTCCGACCACACGTCCTCCTTGGCGGGAGGCGCGGTGACCGCGCTGACTCCGCGCCGGACCCCCGCGGCGAGCAGCTTGCGCTGGAGGCCGTCGACCAGTCGCAGCGCGTCGTCGACGAGGTCGGGGGCGGGAGCGCGCCCGCCAGAAGCCCCTTCGCCCCGACCGTTGTTCTCCGTCATGTCAGACCTCCTTGGGACCGGCTTGCCGTTGGCTTCACGTTAACCGGGCCCCGAACCGCCCTACAGGCCCCTCAGGGCCGAATCAGGGGCGAACCAGGGGTGCCCCGACCGCATCGGGCCCCGGCCTCCCAGCCCAGAAAACCCGGCATTTCACGCGTTCTTCACGTCGGGTGCACGAACACCACGCAGGCGATAGTGTCGCGTGCGCGGGAGGAGGAGTCGGGACGAACCGTCCGCCCCACGCGTCCACCCACGTCAGACACCGGGTTCGGTCACCGTTGGATACCGAACGGCATGCCGTCCTACTCACGAGTAGCATGGTGTTGTTACGGTCGTCACGTCCCCACACATCAAAACCCCGTACACGCCCAGGAGCCACAACGTGCGCGAATACAGTTCTCCCGCGAAAGCTGAGATCTCCGACGACGCGCGACTGACCGACACGCTCTACGCGCGCGCGGCCAGCGAGCCCAACGCCGTCGCCGCCCGCCGGCTGGAGTCCGGACAGTGGCGCGACGTCACCGTCGCCGAGCTGCACGGCGACATCACCGCGTACGCCAAGGCGCTGATCAACGCGGGCATCGAGCACGGTGACCGGGTCGCCCTGATGTCACGGACCCGCTACGAGTGGACGGTCGTCGACTACGCGATCTGGTCCATCGGCGGCGTCACCGTCCCGATCTACGAGACCTCCTCCGCCGAACAGGTCGAGTGGATCCTCTCCAACTCCGGGGCCAAGGCCGCCTTCGTCGAGACCGACTCCCACGCCGAGCGCGTCGAGTCGGTCCGCGCGAACACCCCCGACCTGGGCAACGTATGGCGGTTCGACGGAGACGACCTCACCTCCCTGCGTGCCACCGGCGCCGACATCGACGACGAGACCTTCGACAAGCGCCGCACCGCGGTCAAGGTCGACGACCTCGCCACCCTCATCTACACCTCCGGCACCACCGGCCGCCCCAAGGGCTGCAAGCTGACGCACCGGAACTTCCTCTTCATCGCACACTCGGCGCTGGAGGGTCCGGCCAAGCAGATCCTCAAGGGCACGTCGAACCCCTCCACCCTGCTCTTCCTGCCCCTGGCACACGTGTTCGCGCGCTTCGTCCAGGTGATGGTGATCGAGGGCAAGGCGATCCTGGGCCACTTCTCGACGACCGGCCCGGAACTGATCGACCAGTTCTCCGTCTTCAAGCCCACCTTCATCCTCGCCGTCCCGCGCGTGTTCGAGAAGGTCTTCACCAAGGCCGAGCAGAAGGCCACCGCCGAGGGCAAGGGGAAGATCTTCACCGCCGCCGCGAACACCGCGATCGACTACAGCAAGGCGCTCGCCACCGGCCAGGTGCCCTTCGGCCTCAAGCTCAAGCACGCCGTGTTCAAGAAGCTCGTCTACGGCAAGCTCATGGACCGCCTGGGCGGCCAGTGCGAGTACGCCGTCTCCGGCGGTTCGGCCCTCGGCGACCGGCTCGGCCACTTCTTCCGGGGCGCGGGTCTGACCATCATCGAGGGCTACGGCCTCACCGAGACCACGGCGCCCACCACGGTCAACAGCCCCGGCTTCAACAAGATCGGCACGGTCGGCCAGCCCCTGCCGGGCACCAGCGCGCGGATCGCCGAGGACGGCGAGATCCTCGTCAAGGGCGACCACATCATGGTCGGCTACTGGGACAACGAGAAGGCCACCGAGGAGGCCTTCACCGAGGACGGCTTCTACCACACCGGCGACCTCGGCGCCCTCGACGACGACGGCTTCCTCAGCGTCACCGGCCGCAAGAAGGAGATCATCGTCACCGCGGGCGGCAAGAACGTCGCGCCCGCGGTCCTGGAGGATCGTATCCGGGCGCACACCCTGGTCAGCCAGTGCATGGTCGTCGGTGACAACCGCAAGTTCATCGCCGCCCTGGTCACGATCGACCCCGAGTCGTTCGAGCAGTGGAAGTCCGACAAGGGCAAGACCGGCGAGATCGCCGACCTCACCGAGGACCCCGACCTCAACGCCGCCGTCCAGGAGGCCGTGGACAACGCCAACAAGGCCGTGTCCAAGGCGGAGGGCATCAAGAAGTTCCGCATCCTGCCCAGCGACTTCACCGAGGAGAGCGGCCAGCTCACCGCCTCCATGAAGGTCAAGCGGCACGTGGTGAACAAGAGCTGGAGCAAGGAGATCGACGAGATCTACAACGTGTCATCTTCTCAGTCCTAAGACCGAGCTTGCCGGTAGGCGCCCGGCTGGCTGCCGGGTCGACCTCCGCGTCCAGGCAACCTCAGGGGCTTCCAGGGACGGATGACTGCCGCCCCGCGTCCCACGCGATCTCGCCTCGAGCGGCATGGTCGCGGGAAGCGTTCCGGTCGGCGTGCGCGGGCGACGCCGCACGACCGGCGGGTGAACAAGGCCTGGCTGGTGCGGTCGCCCTTTTCGCGGTGACCGCCCCAGCCCCGCGTCTGGGACGTGTAGGCCGGATCCACGAACACCACGGGTACACCCGCCCCGCGGGCCTTGTACGAGATGGATTCGCCTAACCGGGCGAAGGCCCAGGAGTGCGGCGCGGCCCGTTGGGGCGCCCGGAGGGGACTGCGGCCGAAGGCCGTCGGTTGAGGGCGGTGGGGGGCGACGGGCCGGACGTACCCTCCGCCGGATGCCCTTCAACTCTTCCAGGACGATCCCGCGCGAGGTGCGTTCGACCTCGGCCACGATGCGTTCGGAGATGCAGTGGTTGCCGTTGCGGATATCGGCCTTGAGGGTGGTGTAGGCGTCGGCGACCTTCTTGATCACGTGCTGGGCGGCCTGCGATCCGATCCCGGCGGCCCGTACACCGGCGTGGGCGAGCTTACGCAACGGGTAGTTCTTGGTCGTCCCCATCTCGTGCGCGATCTCGGATACCCGATTGGCCTGGTCGTTGACCGCGCCCAGGGTCGCCTCCAACGCCGCCGCCCGCTCAGGCGACGGCGTGAGTCTGAGCTGCACGATGATCGCCGACACACTCACCATCGTGTGCCCAACGAGTGACAGAGTGCAGCGGAATGCACCTGAAAGTGATGCTCGTCGCTCAGGGTTCGCCAGGGCATGGGCGGCGATTCCTCCCGGGCCTGAAGCCCCGGGTCCTGGCCCAAACGAGCCGTCCCCGAGCCACACGCCCGTGCTCGCACCCGCACCGTGGGATCCCGGACACACGCGACGGGCCCGGCCGAAACACGGCCGGGCCCGTCGTCGTCGGATGCGCGCGTCCTAGTGGGCGGCGGACTCCTTCTCCTCGGCGGAGTGGTGCAGGTGGTGGCCGCTGTGCGGCTCCACACCCTCGAAGGACACGTTGTCCTTCGTGTACCAGTGCGCCAGGGCGCGGCGGAGCCTGCCCATGGTCTTGCGCTTCTGGGGGCTCTCCACACCCTTGTCGTCGGTCTCCTCGCCCAGGGCGGTCGAGGTGATCGTCGGCTTGCTCAGGAGCGCGTCCACGGTGTCCTGCGAGCTCTCCTTGTGCACCTCGATGAACTCACCGCTGGGCAGCTGCTGGATGATGCCGCTCTCGTAGCCGTGCTCCAGGGTGTCGCGGTCGCGCCGCTGCAGACCCAGGCAGATCCGCTTGGTGACGATGAACGCGATGATCGGCCCGATGATGATCGACGCACGGAAGATGTACGTCGTCAGGTACAGGTCGATGGAGAACGTCTCCGACAGGATGTCGTTCGAGCCGGCGAGCCAGAGGATGCCGTAGGCGGTGACGCCCGCGACGCCCAGACCCGTGCGGACCGGGGCGTTGCGCGGCCGGTCGGCCACGTTGTGCGGCCGCCTGTCCCCGGTGATCCAGGCTTCCAGGAACGGCCAGGCGGCCAGACCGCCGAACAGCAGACCCATGAGGCCCAGACCCGGTACGAGGACCGCCACCGGGACCGCGTAGCCGAAGATCTGGAAGTCGAACGTGTTCGGGAAGATCCGCAGCGCTCCCTCCAGGAAGCCCATGTACCAGTCCGGCTGGAGGCCGGAGGTGATGGAGGTCGGCGTGAACGGACCGAACAGGTGGATCGGGTTGACCTGCACGAGCCCGGCCAGGCCGGCGGCCACGGCGAACGTGAAGAAGAAGAACCCGCCCGCCTTGACCGCGAACCCGGGGAACATGGGCGTTCCCACCACGGTCTTGTTCGTCTTGCCCGTGCCCGGGTACTGCGTGTGCTTCTGGTGCCACAGGATCATGAAGTGCGCCACGATGAGCGCGAGCAGCAGAGCCGGCAGCAGCAGGATGTGCAGCATGTACAGGCGCGGGATGATCAGGTCACCCGGGAACTCCCCGCCGAACAGGAACATCGAGACGTAGCTGCCGACCAGCGGCAGGGCCATGATCACACCCTGGAGGATGCGCACGCCCATGCCGGAGGGCAGGTCGTCCGGCAGCGAGTAGCCGAAGAGGCCCTCGACGATGGCGATCGTGAAGATCCCGACGCCGATCAGCCAGTTGATCTCGCGCGGCTTGCGGAACGCACCGGTGAAGAACACACGGAGCATGTGCACCACCAGCGAGGCCACGAAGATCAGCGCGGCCCAGTGGTGGATCTGCCGGACGAGGAACCCGCCGCGCACATCGAAGTCGATGTACAGGGTCGAGGCGTAGGCCTCACTCATCTCGACGCCCTGGAGGCGCTCGTAGGAGCCGTCGTAGACGATCTCCGCCATGCTCGGCTTGAACCACAGGGTCAGGAAGACACCCGTGAGGAGCAGGATGATGAACGAGTACAGCGCGATCTCGCCCAGCATGAACGACCAGTGGTTCGGGAAGACCTTGCGAAGGTTCTTCTCACCGGTCTTGGCGAGGTGGAAGCGGTCGTCGATGAAGTTGCCGACGCCGCGCAGCGCCTTGGGTGCTTGCGTGGTCTTACTCATCGACTAGTCCTTCGCGTAGTCCCAGAACGTCGGCCCGGGCGGCTCGGTGAAGTCGCCCGTCGCGACCAGGTAACCCTCGTCGTCGACGCCGATCGGCAATTGCGGAAGGGGACGGTGCGCCGGACCGAACACGACCTCGGCGGCGTTGGCCGCGTCGAAGGTCGACTGGTGGCACGGGCACAGGATGCGGTGCGTCGTGCGCTCGTACAGCGCCGCCGGGCAACCCACGTGGGTGCAGATCTTGGAGTAGGCGACGATTCCGTTGTGCGTCCAGTTGATCCGCGGCTCGTCCTGGCCCTCGACCGTCTCGGTCATGCCCGACTTGTAGTCGCCCTCCGGGATCTTGATCAGGAGGATGACCGACTTGGCCTTGTCGTTCAGGCTGAGGTGGTAGTTCTCCGCGTACCGCTCGGACTCGCCCTCGCCCTCACCGTGGTCGCCCTCACCGTGGCCGCCCTCGTGCACGACGTAGGGCAGCGCGGTGATCATGCCGTTGGGCTCGGACTCCAGGTCCTCGGCTCGGATGAACCGGTCGGTGCCCTCGACCACCATGCGCACGCCGTCCGCCCAGGGGGTGTCCCTGAGCTTGTCGCCGGGCAGGGGGCCGGTGTCGCGCAGGAGCACGATCGGGGCGATACCCAGCGGCAGCATGGCGGCGATGAGCGTCCGCCGCATCAGCGGACGCTTGGTGAAGCCGCTCTCGTCGGCGCTCTTCATGAAGAAGGCGCTGAAGGAGCTCTTCTCCTCGTCGTCGGAGGGCAGGTCGTCATAGGGCGAGGAGACCTCGTAGTGGGGCATCACCCTGCGCGCCCATACCGTCATACCCGCGCCGATACCGAACAGCGCCAGGGCGAGCGTGCTGCCGAGCAGCACGTTCGAGTACTGGCCGATCCGCGGGTCCGCGATCGCCGGGACGTCCTGCGCGTTCGGCGGGGACAGGGAGTA
>NZ_ANBC01000531.1:0-5442 GCF_000341125.1 Nocardiopsis lucentensis DSM 44048
GAGGCGATCTTCTCGCCCCGGCGCTGGACCTCTTCCGGGTGTGCGTGGGTCTCGGAGGCCGGGTAGGGGCCCTCGTGCTCGGCCTCGGCGGAGGCGGTGGAGACCACGCTCTCCTCGGCCTCGGAGGACGGGGTGCCGAGCACGCGCTCGGGACCGTCGGCTCCGGCCTCGGTGTTGTCGTTGTTGTTGTTCTCAGTCATGTGCACGCTGCTTCGCGGTGATCCAGATCGCGCAGGCGATGATCAGTGCCAGGCCGATGGTCCACGAGATGAAGCCCTCGGCGACCTGACCGACGCGCGCCAGGTCGAAGACGCCGCCGGCGTTCGGCTCGGCCTCCAGGGTCTTCACGTACGAGATCAGCTCCTGCTTCTCGTCGGACGTGATGACCGTGTCGGAGAACATCGGCATGGCGCCGGGGCCGGTGACCATGGCCTCGTAGATCTCGCGCGCGCTGGCGTCGCGGATCTGGGGAGCCCAGCGGCCGTCGGTGAGGGCGCCGCCGCCACCGGACCAGCTGTGGCAGTGCGCACAGTTGGTCAGGTACAGCTTCATGCCCAGCTCGGTGTCGTCGGCACCGGCGATGTAGGCCTCGTACTCGGCCTCGTACTCCTCGAGCGCGGCCTCGTACTCCGCCTCGGCGGCCTCGACGGCCTCCTCGTACTCCTCCTCGGAGTCGAAGTCGGCGCGGTTGACGCTGAACTCGTCCCGTTGGGGGGCGGTGTCCGGGACGTCGTAGGGAATGTCCGCGCCGCTCTGGCCGTCCCTGATCTGCGCGTTGTAGTACGCGATCAGGTTGACCAGGTCCTCCTCGGACATGGCCATGGGCTTGCGCGGCATCTGCGCGTCCGGGTTCGCCGACGGCATACGGCCGGTGCTGACCTGGAAGTCGATCGCCGCGGGGCCGACCTCACGCAGGTCCGGGCCGATGACGTCGCCGTCCTCGGTCCGCATACCGGAGCCGTCGTAGTTGTGGCACGTGGCACACGTCTGGTCGAAGATCTCGCGGCCCTCGGCGACGTCGACGTCCTCGGGGGACGGCGCGTCAGCGGCGAGGGTCTGCGCCTGCGCCTGGTCGGTGGTGGGGGCCAGTGCGGCGTACCCCACCCCGAACAGGGCTAGCGCGAGGATGACGACGACATACCCCGCCAGGGGATGCCGTCGCCGCGCGGTAATCCATTTCACGGTTTCCCCGTTTCGGGTTACTGGATGAAGTAGATGGTGAAGAACAAAGCGATCCAGACCACGTCGACGAAGTGCCAGTAGTAGGACACGACGATCGCGCTGGTCGCCTGCTGGTGGGTGAAGCGCTTCGCGGCGTACGTGCGTCCCAGCATGATGAGGAACGCGATCAGCCCACCGGTGACGTGAAGCCCGTGGAAGCCCGTGGTCAGGTAGAACATCGACCCGTAGGCGCTGGACTGGAGAGTCAGGCCCTCGTGCGCGATGAGCACGTAGTACTCGTAGGCCTGTCCGAGAACGAAGAACAGGCCCATGAAGAACGTCAGGAAGAACCACGCGCGCAGCTTCTTGACGTCACCGCGCTCGGCGGCCCAGACGCCGGCCTGCGCGGTGAAGCTCGAAGCCACGAGCACCACGGTGATCGCGGTCGCCCACGGCACGTTGAGGTGCGTGTCCGGCCACGGCCCCAGTTCGGGGTTCCCGTTGGTCACCGATCGGATGGTGAAGTACATCGCGAACAGCGCTGCGAAGAACATGAGCTCGTTGGCCAACCACACGATGGTGCCAACGCTCACCAGGTCAGGACGCTTTGCCGCACCATGCTCTGGTGTCGGTGTTGTTTTGAGGTTCGCGGTTGCTGTCGCCACGGGAGCATTATTACGGCATCTCGCGGAGACCCGTACTCGACCCCCCGTAAGGGGGCGGATCAGTACCGGTTTCGACCATCCAGACGCCCCGGACCGGGGCGTTCACCGTGACTCGCGCGTTACTGTACCGACTCGGCCGCCGTTCGCGCGTCAGCGACCCGCCCACAGCCGCCGACAGGCGTGATCCTGGGCGGCTGAGGCGATCCGTACCCCGGCGGAAACCGCTCCAATCCACCTCCGCCAACGCGCAGGTATCGAAACGGTCACCGTTGCACAACGCCACGCGCGGGGCGGGTGAGTACACCCCCCGGGAGTGCTGGCATCCTGGGAGTGTCGAAGGTCTCAGCCCCGAAGCCCCGGCCCCACCGGGCCCTGGGCACCGGGAGCGCGAGGCAATAGAGTCGATGACGAGAGAACCAACGAACGCCCGGCCGCGCCCCCTCGACGGCGGCCGAGGACCGACGTGATGGGACGGTTGCGCGATGGTGGTCAGCGGTACGGACACGGGTGCCCGGATGCGCGTGCTGGTCTACAGCGACAAGGCTGAGACCCGCGAGCAGGTGCGCATGGCCGTCGGCCGCCGCCCGGCCGCCGACGTGCCCCGCGTGGAACTGGTCGAGTGCGCGACCGCGCCCGTCGTGATCCGCAGGCTGGAGTCGACCGACCCCGCCGAGCGCATCGACGTGGCGATCCTCGACGGCGAGGCCGCCCCGGTCGGCGGCATGGGCCTGTGCCGCCAGCTCAAGGACGAGATCTTCCGCTGCCCGCCGGTCCTGCTCCTGGTGGGCCGCCGCGACGACGGCTGGCTCGCGACCTGGTCGCGGGCCGAGCAGGTGGTGAGCCACCCGATCGACCCCGTCGCGCTGGCCGAGTCCCTGGCGGAGCTGATGCGTCAGCGCGCCGCCGCCCTCAGCGGGTGACCCGGTGGGCGCCCCCACGACTCTGAGCGACCGAGAGAACGCCGACAGGGAGATGCGTCGGCGTTCCGTCGTGCACGGAGCACTCAACCACGGTGCGGACACCGGGCGATGGCGTGGCCACGCCCCGTCCCTTCCCCTGGGGCGTTGAGCACCGGTCGGCCGCCGTCGCGCGCCGCCGTCTCCGTACGCCCCCACGCCCGAACCCGCACCGTGGAGTCGAAGAGAAGATGAACACCGTCCCGCCCACCGCTTCCGACGACCAGTCCGCCGTCACCGAGCGGACCTGGTCCAACCTGATCACCGCCCTTCTGGGCGGGGTGACGCTCAGCGCCGCCGACACGGCCTGGGCGATGAACGAGATCATGTCCGGATCGGCGACCGACGCGCAGATCGCCGGATTCGCCATCGCGCTGCGCGCCAAGGGCGAGAGCGTGTCCGAGGTGACCGGCCTGGCCAGGGGCATGCTCGACAACGCCGTCCGCGTCAGCGTTCCCGGGCCGACCCTGGACATCGTCGGGACCGGCGGCGACCGCGCGCACACCGTGAACGTGTCGACGATGGCCGCGATCGTGGCGTCGGCGGCGGGCGCGCGCGTGGTCAAGCACGGCAACCGCGCGGCCTCTTCCTCCTGCGGGACCGCGGACGTCCTGGAGCGGCTCGGCGTGGTCCTGGACCTGCCCCCGCGGCTGACCGCCCGGGTGGCGGAGGAGGCGGGCATCACCTTCTGCTTCGCGCCGCTGTTCCACCCGTCGCTGCGCTACGCCGCCAAGCCGCGGCGCGAGTTGGCCGTGCCGACGGTGTTCAACTTCCTGGGGCCGCTGACCAACCCGGCGCGGCCCACCACCTCGGCGATCGGGGTGTTCGACGAGCGCATGTGCGAGGTGATCGCGGGGGTCTTCGCCGGTCGCGGTTCCTCGGCGCTGGTGTTCCGCGGTGACGACGGCCTGGACGAGCTGACCACGTCGACCACGTCGACGGTGTGGGTGGTCAGCGGCGGCGAGGCACGCCGGGAGCGACTGGACCCGGCGGACCTGGGGATCGGGCGTTCCGCGCCCGACGCGCTGCGCGGGGGCGACGTGGAGTTCAACGCCCAGGCCGTGCGCGACCTGCTCGCGGGCCGGCGCGGCCCGGTGAGGGACGCGGTCCTGCTCAACGCGGGCGCGGCGTTGGCGGCCGTGGACGGCGTGGAGGGCTCCCTGGTGGAGGCCGTGCGCGCGGGTTACGAGCGCGCCGCCGCAGCCGTGGACAGCGGAGCCGCCGAGCGGGCGCTGGCCGCGTGGGTGGAGACCAGCCAGGGCCTGGCCAAGCAGGTCTGAGACCGCCCCGGCCGGGCCCGCGGGCCCCGAGCCCCGAGCCCCGAGCCCCGAGCCCCGACGCGAGCTTGCGAGCGCGCGAAGAGCACGGAGAGGCGCGGTGTCCGGGTGTCCGGACTCCGCGCCCCGCGTCGTTCCGGTGTCCTACCAGCCCAGGGCGAAGGCGGACTCCAGGTCGTGCTTGGAGTAGGCCTGGAAGGAGATGTGGGTGTCGGAGGAGATGACTCCGGGCACCTTGTTCACCCGGCCCGGGATCACCTCCGCCAGGTCCTCGTGGCGGCGGACCCGCACCATGGCGATGAGGTCGACGCCGCCGGTGACCGAGTAGACCTCGCTGACACCGTCGATGTCGGCGATCGCCTCGGCGACCTCGGGGATGCGGTGGACGTCGGCCTTGATCATGACGATCGCGGTGATCACGGTGCCTCCATGGCGGGTCGGCGCGGGACGGGCCCCGGGCGAGGGGCGCACCGTCAGTAGACGTCGGACAGCCGCGTCCCGGAGCGCCATCGCAACCGGTAGACCACCAGTCCCGCGGCCACCCCGGCGAGGAATCCGTACACGTGCGCCGCGTAGGCGACGTTGGACCCGCCTCCCGGAGTGGTGGAAGTGGTGACGTAGAGAAGATACTGAACCGCGAAGTAGCTGCCCACCAGGGCCCACCCGGGCAGCCGCATCGGGATGACGACGAACACCAGCGTGGTCACCCTGCTGCGGAACTGTACGACGAGGTAGGCGCCGAGCACGCCGGAGATCGCCCCGGAGGCCCCGACCATGGGGATGACGCCCTCGGTGTCCACCAGCGCGTGCCCGTAGGCGGCGGCCAGGCCGGTGACCAGGTAGAGGATGAGGAAGCGGAGGCGGCCGATCCGGTCCTCCACCACCGGTCCGAAGACGAACAGGTACACCATGTTGCCCAGCAGATGGGCCGCGCCTCCGTGGACGAACATCGAGGTGAACACGGAGAGCCAGACGGACTTGCCGTCCAGCGCCCCGCACTCGGGTGTCATGGGGGGCGCCAGGTCGGTGCGGCCGAGCATCTCGTCGGGGACCGCGCCCCAGCGCATGAAGTAGTGGTCGATCGCGCAGAACCGCTCGGCGAGTTCGACCGGATACCAGACCGCGGTCATCGCCAGCGGGGACGCCAGGTAGGCGAGCACGTTCACCGCGATCAGCGTGTAGGCGACCACGGGGGCGCGGCGGACCGGGTAGTCGTCATTCAGCGGAAGCGCGGCCATGCGCCCAGTGTGTCATTCCGGTGTGGGCCTCCGCGCCGCGCAGCGGGCAGGTCCACTCTCCCTCGATCTCGACCAGCCTGGTGGCGGGGTGGACGAGCCAGTCGAGGATCAGCTCGGTCTCCTCGGCGGGGGGCCGCGGGGGGGG
>NZ_ANBC01000531.1:5447-6634 GCF_000341125.1 Nocardiopsis lucentensis DSM 44048
GCCCGCGGGGTGGGCCCGACCCCGGCCGGGACGCGTTCGGCGGTGGCCGTGAGCGAGGTCAGGAAGGCCGCCGGGTCGGTGCCGGGGGTCAGGACGGCGCTGGCGGCCAGGCGGCCGTGGCGGACGACGCAGGTCTCCCACCCCGTTCCTCCGGGACGCGAGGCGACCAGGTGCGGGACGGCGGCGATGGCGGACAGGCGTTGCGCGCGCCGGGCGCCGCGCAGGAACGCCACGAGCCGGTCGCGGTGCGCGGCCGCCTCCTCGTAGCGCAGGTCGGCGGAGAGTTCGGCGATGCGACTGGTGTGGGCGGTCATGACGGCTCCCGGGTCCCCGGTCATCGCGGAGCGGGCGGCGTCGGCGTGGACGGTGTAGCCGGTGTGGCTCTCGGTGCCGTCGCACGGGGCGCCGCACCGGCCGAGTTGGGCGAGGACGCAGGGATCGACCAGCCGGTCCCCGGCGCGGGAGGCCAGCGGCCGCCCACCGGGGACCGGGGTGAACGTGTGGGTGCACTGGCGCAGCGGGAACGCGTGCAGGAGCGCCTCCTTGGCCCGTTCGGCCTCCTTCGCCGAGGAGTAGGGGCCCAGGTAGGGGGCGCCGTCGTCGCGGACCGCGCGCACCACCGACAGCCGGGGGTAGGCGTCGGTGGTGAGTTTGACCCAGAAGACCCGTTCGGGGTTGCGCGACCTGCGGTTGTAGGGCGGTTTGCGCTCGGCGATGATCCGCAGCTCCCGGACCGAGGCCTCCAGGTCGGTCGTGCAGACGATGGGGGTGACGCCCTCCACGAGCGCGGTCATCTCCCGGATGCGCTGGCGGTTCTCGGCCGCGGTGAAGTACGACCGCACGCGTCGGCGCAGGTTGGCGCTCTTGCCCACGTAGAGGGTGGCGCCGCGCGCGTCGGTGAAGACGTACACCCCCGGTTCCTCGGGCAGGTCCTCGGCCAGGTGGCGCCGGGCCCGCTGGGCGCGGCTGGCGGGCTTGGTGACCGCGCGCAGCTCCTCCAGGCTCTGCACCCCGGCGGGGGCGAGGCGCTCGATGAGTCCGTGCAGGACCCCGACGGTGGCGCGGGCGTCGTCCAGGGCGCGGTGGGTGGGGGTGGTGGTCACGCCGAAGTGCGCGGCGAGCGTGCCGAGCCGGTGGTCGCGGACCTGACCGCGGTCGAGCGCGGCGCGGGCCAGCCGCAGGGGGTC
>NZ_ANBC01000532.1 GCF_000341125.1 Nocardiopsis lucentensis DSM 44048
TGGCCCAGGCGTTCACAGGCGGCCCGGAGGAAGCCGGTGTCGAAGGCCGCGTTGTGCGCGACGAACGCGGTGTCGGGCTCGGCGGTCAGCAGGGCCAGCAGGTCGGGGAGGACCTCCTCCAGGGAGGGGGCCGTGGCCACCATGGACTGGGTGATGCCGGTCAGGAGGGTGATGTTGGCCGGGATGAGGGTGCCGGGGTCGACCAGTGTGGAGAACTCGTCCAGGACCTTCCCGCCACGCGTCCTGACCGCGCCGATCTCGGTGATGCGGGACCGCTTGGCGCTGGTCCCGGTGGTCTCCAGGTCCACCACGACGAACGTCGTCGCGGCCAGCGGAGTGCCGAGGTCGACGATGCTCGTTTGGACGCCGGTGGACGCCGCGGACTGTGGAACCACGCGGTCAGGGTAGTCGGGGCCGCCGACCGAATGACCGACGAATACGGTCTGACCTGCCCGACATGGAAAGATGGGGGTGAAGGGGCTGAAGTGTCCTTGCGCCCCAAGATGAGCACGATCGAAGGAGGAAACCGTGGGGATCGCGATGCCGGGTGACAGTGAACGGTGGCGGTGCACCGGGTGCGGCAACCTCACGCGGTTCGACGTGACCCGCACGGTCCGCTCCGAGGACTTCGTCCACCAGGATCTGGCCGGTCGCGGCCTGGTCGAGGAGCGGTCGGTACTCACCGAGACGGTGGAGCGGGTCCGGTGCCGTTGGTGCGGCGCCACTGACAGCGTGGAGATCGTCCCCCGCCCCGACGCCGACGGCTCGGCCGCCGACGCCTCGGCTGAGAGCACGACGGGTCGGGCATGAGCGCCCGCCCGGAGGCGGGGGGGGG
>NZ_ANBC01000533.1 GCF_000341125.1 Nocardiopsis lucentensis DSM 44048
CGGACCGCGGGGAGCGGGCCGACGCCGAGGACGAGCGGCTGCGCAGACCCCTGCCGGAGCAGGTCCGGGCGAGGGTGGTCGAGTACGGTTCCGACGTGCTGGGCGGCATGCCCACGAGCGAGCTGCCCCCGCTGCTGCGGCGGGTGGCGCGGTTCGAACCGCGCCGCCGCGCCCGGCTGGCCGGACCCCAGATCGCCGCGCAGTTGGAGACCGACGACGACTTCCGGGGGCGGGTGGCCGCCCGGGTGGACCAGGTCTGGCCCGAGCTGGCCGAGGGGCTGCGCTCGGGCGTCGTCCCACCCGCCGCCGACCCGGTGGCGGTGGCGGCCTGCGCCTACCTGCTGCGCCCTCGGGGGGGG
>NZ_ANBC01000534.1 GCF_000341125.1 Nocardiopsis lucentensis DSM 44048
AGATCATCGAGGGCGTCCACACCGAGTTGGAGCGTCAGAGCAGCGCGAAGGAGGCGGACGAGACCGCCGAGGCGCTGGACGCGGTGCGTCGGCAGCTGGACGAGACCAAGCACGGCCACCAGGCCGACCTGGAGCGGCTGCGCGGCCAGATCCGTGGGCAGCGCGCCGAGATCTCCGAGCTGCGGCGCAAGGTCCACACCGAACGCCAGCGCGCCAAGGAGGCCAAGGCCAGGGCCGAACGCGCCCTGGCCGAGACCGCGGACCGGGAGAGTGAGTCGGCGACCCAGGTCAGTGCCCTGGAGTCGGAGAACCGACGGCTGCGCTCCCGGTTGGCGGAGGCCGAGGCCCAGGTGGAGAGCGCCCGCCGCGCGGTGCGATCGGAGCGCAACGCCGACGAGGCGCGGCTGCGCGTGCTCCTGGACGTGCTGGTGGAGGCCTCGCACGGACTGCGTCGCGAACTGGCCCTGCCCACGTCCCTGGACAGCCCCGCCGACCACGTCGCCGAGGCCACGCGGGAGCAGCGCCGAGTGCCGTTGGGCGGACTGCCCGACGACGACCCGGGACTGCTGGAGCACCTCCTGACCGTTCCGCGCGTGCATTTGTTGGTGGACGGCTACAACGTCACCAAGACCGGGTACGGAACGCTGCCGCTGGCCGACCAGCGCACCCGCCTGCTGGGCTCCCTGGAGGGGTTGGCGAGCCGGACCAAGGCCGAGATCACGTGCGTGTTCGACGGCGCGGACGTCGACACCCCGCCGGTGGTCGCCCAGCCGCGCCGGGTTCGGCTGCTGTTCAGCGCGCCCGGGGAGACCGCCGACGAACTGATCGTGCGGCTGGGGCGNCGGACCGGGAGATCGTGACGGCCGTGCGCTCGGCCGGAGCGCGGGCGGTACCGTCACCGATCTTCCTGCGCAGGTTGGAGCGGTAGGAGTGACGGGGCCGTGCCCGGCGGTGGCGGCACGACGACCACACAGGTTCGTTACCTCTTCGTGACCATGGGTCGCGCACGTGTGTCTGCCTGGAACAACACCACTGGTGGGGTTCGGGTGGCCGCGTGCGCGGTTCCGTGTGTACTGGGTCCCATGGTTGAGGGGTGCGGTACCGTCCGCTAGGTTCTTTCCGGAGCGTGAGTGCTCTACCGGGTAGAACGCGACACTTGTACCCGCCGCCCGGTCGGATCCCCTCGCTCACGCGCGTCCGCGCCCCCGCGCGGACGGCCTCCCCCGTTGTCTCCCCAGCACCCCCGTGCGGATGTCCCTACCCCAAGGAGCGTGGACCGCCATGAAGAACCCCGGTGGTCGGCGTACGGCTCCCCGACTCNGACTCGCGACGACCGGTCTCGGTGTGGTCGTCGCCGGAACCCTGATCTCCCCCGGAACCGCCCACGCGGAGCCGACCCAGGAGGAGGTCGAGGACCGCATCGAGGAGCTCAACCAGGAGGCCGACGCCGCGGTCCAGGCCTACAACGAGGCCGAGGAGGACCACGAGACCGCCAAGACCCAGTACGAGGAGCTGGACGAGCAGGTCGGCGACGAGGAGGAGCGCTACAACGAACTGCGCGAGCGCGTCCAGCAGTTCGCCAGCGCCGCCTACCAGTCGGGTGACCTGGACTCCACGGCCAACATCCTGACCTCCGACGGCCCCGAGGCCCTCCTGGAGCAGAACGACGACCTGAACTACCTGTCGGAGCAGCAGCTCGCCCAGCTGGACGAGTTCGGCGAGTCCTCCGAGCGCCTGTTCTCGCTCAAGGACGAGGCCGAGGAGGCCCTGGAGGAGGCCGAGGAGGCCCTGGAGGAGGCCGAGGAGGCCAAGGACGAGGTCGAGGAGGCCATCGCCGAGCAGGAGGCGCTGCTGGCCCAGTTCCCCAGTGCCGACGCCTCCACCGACGGCGCCGACGACACGCCGGGCGGCTCCTACACCGGACCCGCCTCGGGCAGCGCGGGCGCGGCCCTGGACTTCGCCTACGCGCAGATCGGCAAGCCCTACATCTACGGCGGCACCGGCCCAAGCGGCTACGACTGCTCCGGTCTGGTGCAGGCCGCCTGGCGCGCGGGCGGGGTCAACCTGCCGCGCACCACCTACGCGCAGGCCGAGGTGGGCCAGCGCATCTACGACATGAACGCGCTCCAGCCCGGCGACATCATGTTCTTCAGCAACCTGGGCCACGACGGCCTGTACGCGGGCAACGGCCAGATGGTGCACGCCCCGCGCACGGGGCGCAACATCGAGGTCGTGGGACTGGCCGCCTACTGGGCGGGCAAGTTCCAGTTCGCCGTCCGTCCCTGACGGCGCCCCAGATCTCAGCGAGGGCCGTCACCCGTCCGGGTGGCGGCCCTCGCGCCGTCCGGGGTGCGGCCCGTCACAACATATTTCGGACACCTACGGCGATCCGCCCGAAGGTAACGAATCAGTTGAGACCGGAGTGAAGGATGCACTAGTGTTCATCGCCGAGCGTGGTCGCTCCTCTTCACCGCCCCCTGGTGGTGACGGCCTCGCCCGGATCGGGCACACCCCCACACCGTTTCGGCTGGCGCCGTTCACTGCCCGAGACCCGCCCGGTTCAACCCTCGGCCCCGGACGGCCGGACCCGAGGGGAGAAAGGTGTCCCCACCGTGTCTGCTTCCCCTGCCCCCAGCGGCCGCCGCGCCGCGATCATCTCCTCCCTCACCGCCGGTGTCCTCCTCGTTCCCACCGCCGCCCTCGCCGAGCCGTCCGTCGAGGACGTACGCGAGCAGATCGAGGCCCTGGACGAGGAGTTCGGCCGCCTCAACTCCGACTACAACGAGGCACAGGAGACCCACGAGGCCGCCGAGGCGCGGCTCGAGGAGATCAGGGCCGACCTGGAGGACACGCGCGAGACCGTCGACGAACTCGGTCTGAGCGTGCGCGCCCTGGCCAACCTCGCCTACACCGGCGCCGACCTGACCTCCCCCGCCCAGCTCTTCGGCGCCACCGGCCCCGAGGACATGCTGGCGCACGAGGCCGACCTGACCTACCTCTCCGAGCAGAACGACGACGACCTCGCGCTCTACGTCGAGGAACTGGAGTACCTGGAGTCGCTGGAGGTCGAGGCCGTCGCGACCGAGGAGGAGGCCGCGCAGGCGCTGGAGGAGGCGGAGGAGGCCACGGAGGAGGCCGAGGAGGCCATCGCCGAGCAGGAGGAGCTCCTGGAGGAGCTCACCGCCGAGGAGCGCGCCGAGGCCACCCAGAACACGACCGGTGGCGGCAGCGACGGAGGCGGCGGCAACAGCGGGAGCGGAGGCAGCAACGGGGGAAGCACGGGCTCGTCCGGCGGCGGCGCCACCTACACCGGTCCGGCCTCCGGCAACGCGCGCACCGCGTTGAACTTCGCCTACAACCAGATCGGCAAGCCCTACGTCTGGGGCGGCACCGGCCCGAACGGCTACGACTGCTCCGGACTCGTCCAGGCCGCGTGGGGAGCGGCGGGCGTGCGACTCCCCCGCACCACCTACGACCAGGTCAACGCGGGTACCCGGGTCTCCTGGAGCAACATGCAGCCCGGTGACCTGATCTTCTTCCGGGGTCCCAACCCCACGCACGTCGGCATGTACGCGGGCGACGGCATGATGGTGCACGCCCCGAACTCACAGAGCACGATCTCCGAGGTGAGCCTCAGCGGCTACTACCAGTCGGTGTTCTACGCCGCCGTCCGCCCCTGACCGGGTGCGCCCACGCGGCACGGGCGCGGCCGCGACCCTAGACTCGCGTCCGTGCCGCGAACCCTGATCATCACCAACGACTTCCCGCCGCGCCCCGGGGGGATCGAGTCCTTCGTCCACGAACTGGCCCTGCGCCGCCCGGACGACTCGGTCGTCGTGTACTGCTCCTCACCCGCCGACCGCGACGCGCGGGCCGACCCCGACTTCGACCTGCGCCAACCCTTCCCCATCGTGCGCGACGGCGCCCGCGTCCTGCTGCCCACCCCGCGGGTGGCGGCACGGGCCCGGGCCATCGCCGGCCTGGAGGGGTGCGACACGGTCCTGTACGGCGCGGCCGCCCCCCTCGGCCTGGTGGCGGGCACCCTGCGCGAACACGGCACCGTACGGCGCCAGGTGGCCCTCACCCACGGCCACGAGACCGGCTGGG
>NZ_ANBC01000535.1 GCF_000341125.1 Nocardiopsis lucentensis DSM 44048
CCAGGGGCCGCCGACCGCATGCGCCGCCTCGCCCCCGGCGTGGACACCGAGCGCTTCCGCCCCGGGGCGGGCGGCGAGGAGGTCCGCGCCCGCCACGGACTGGGCGGGCGCCCGGTGGTGGTGTGCGTGTCGCGGCTGGTGCGGCGCAAGGGTCAGGACACGCTGCTGCGCGCCTGGCCGCGCGTCCTGGCGGACGTGCCCGACGCCGCGCTGCTCGTCGTCGGGGACGGGCCCGACGCGGAGCGGCTGCGCTCGGCGGCGCGCGGCATGGACTCCGTGGTCCTGACCGGCGCGGTGCCCGCGGAGGAGCTGCCCGCCCACTACGACGCTGGAGACGTGTTCGCCATGCCGTGCCGGACCCGGCGGGGCGGACTGGACGTCGAGGGACTCGGCATCGTCTACCTGGAGGCGTCGTCCACCGGGCTGCCCGTCGTCGCCGGTGACTCCGGCGGGGCCCCGGACGCGGTGCTGGCGGACGAGACCGGGTACGTCGTCGACGGCTCCCTGCCCGGACCCACCGCGCGGGCGCTCATCCGCCTGCTGCGCGACCCCGACCGAGCCGCCCGGATGGGCGCACGGGGCCGGGAGTGGGTGTCGCGGGAGTGGAGCTGGGACAGGGTCTCCCAGCGCCTCGACGCGCTCCTGAGCGCTCCCTGAACGCCTGGCCCGAGCGCCGGGCCGGAGCGAAGCGCAGCGCAGGCCCAAGCGAACACGGCTACAGGTCGTCGCCGTGGACGGAGCCGGGGGTACCGGAGCCGTCGGTCACCTGCGGCTCGCCCGTGACGCTGT
>NZ_ANBC01000536.1 GCF_000341125.1 Nocardiopsis lucentensis DSM 44048
GCCCCAGCCGTTGTCCCACTCCAGTTCGCGGGAGGTGCCCGTGGTCACCAGCAGATCCCCCATGAGGGACCGCTCGTAGAACCACCGGGCGTCGGCCACCGACATGTTCGTGCAGCCGTTGGAGGCGTTGGCGCGGCCCAGGTTGCCGAGGTTCCACGGGGCTGCGTGGGTGAACTCACCGCTGTTGGACGTGCGCACCGCCCAGTCGACGTCGAGGCGGTAGTAGCCGGGTGAGCCCTTGGGAATGCCGACCGTGGCCGAGTCCATCACCAGCGTCGCGTACTTCTCCATGGTCACGTGGATCCCGGACGTGGTGGTGTTGAAGCGGCGCAGGCCCTTGCCGTTGCTCACCGGGATGGTGCGCACGGCCTCACCGTCCACCGCCACCCGCATGCGGTGGTCGGGCACGTGCATGGTGGCGACCAGCTCACGGCCCACCTCGAACTCGATGCGCCGGTCGCGCGTCCCGTACACACCCTCCGCGGCCTCCACGCCCGCCAGGCGCAGGTCGACGCTGACGCGCTGGTAGGGCTCCCAGTACTCTCGGGGCCGGAAGACGGCGGTCTCGTCGTCGAGCCAGTTCCATGCGCCCTCGGTCGCCTCCTCCGAGGTGACCTCCATGGAGTTCTCCACCTGCCGCTTGTACTCGACCGGCTGGTCGAAGGTGACGACCACGGGCATGCCCACGCCCACGACGTCGCCCGTCCGGGGAAGGTTCGCGGCCAGTTCGAGCCGGTGCTCCCCGTCCACGCCCGCGGTGGCGAACTGGGAGACCACCTCGGTCTCTCGGCCCGTCCCGTCCTCCGCCGTGGCGTACACGCGCACGGAAGCGCCGGGTCTCAGGTTCCAGTCGCTCACCCAGGAGGTCCGGTCCTCGCTCAGGTCCCCCTCGGCCGCCGCGTCCGTCTCCCCACCGCCGCCCGCGACCACCGGCCGCGCGGTCCCGGGCTCCGCCGGTTCCTCGTGGGCGGCCTGCTCGATCCGCACGTCGGTGATGGTCCCGTCCTCGACCGAGACGCGCACGGGGGTGTTCGGCGGCACGGAGGCCCGCCCCGGGGCCGGGGTCACGGTGATGCGCGGACCGCCACCGGGTTCCGCGCTCTCCCCTCCTCCGGTGGTGCAGGCCGTCGCCACGAGGACGGCCACCGCCGTTCCAGCCACCGCTGACCGGGAAACTCGACCGCTCACGCCAGGACCTCCCGCCTTACGAAGGGGTCGCCGCGGTACCGCCGCACAAGGCGAACCCCGGTGGCCGGACGGGTTCCGCTGACACGGAACCCTCCGGCCACCGGGGCGGCGACCTCTATATCCTACCCTGAGAGATGATCCAAGTACAGAAGGTGATCATCTGGGCGGGTCAGGACATCAGTGCTGGAACTCCTTGCGGTAGTACTCGAAGACCCAGCCGATGGCGGTGAGGGTGACGGCCAGAGCGCCGATGAACACCATCCACCAGCCGATCGCCACGCCCACCGCCATGAAGGCGATGGCCAGCGCGACGAACAGCGGCCACCAGCTGTGCGGGCTGAAGAACCCGAACTCTCCGGCGTTCTCGGCGATGTCGCCGTCCAGCCGCTCCTCCGCGGGAAGGCCGTGGAAGTGCTCGCTGCGACGGGCCGCCTGCCAGAGCCAGAAGCCGATCATCCAGCCGAAGCCGATCGAGACCACCAGGGCGGTCGAACCGGTCCACTCGATCGAGCCCGTGTCCTGGTAGGACCAGTACATGTACAGCAGGGCGGCCAGACCGAAGAAGGTCGATACGCCCATGAACAGATAGGCCTGCATCTTCATCGTGAGCTCGCCCCTACTCCTTCGTGACGCCCACCGGGACGGCGCCCGGGGCCGCGGCGTGCGGGTGGTTCAGGTCGAACGCGGGACGCTCGGAGCGGATCCGCGGCAGCGACGTGAAGTTGTGCCGCGGCGG